>JBDTZX010000238.1:0-6403 GCA_040004895.1 Rhodanobacter sp.
GCGATGGGCAAGGCGACCAGGTTCGGCCGCAAGGAGGCCGAGGCCGCCTGGAAAAATGCCGAAGTCGATGCGCTGTATCAGCTGACCGCGGCCGGCGTACGCGTGCCCAAACCGTATGGGTTTTTCAACGGCGTGCTGGTGATGGAACTGGTCACCGACGCGGACGGCCATTCGGCACCGCGTCTGGGGGAAGTCGATCTGTCGGCGGAGACCGCACGGGATTTCCATCGTTTTCTGATGCAGCAGGTGGCGCGCATGCTCTGCGTCGGCCTGATCCACGGCGATCTTTCCGAATACAACGTGCTGGTCGGCCCGGACGGCCCGGTGATCATCGACCTGCCGCAGGTGGTCAGCGCCTCGGGCAACAACAGTGCGCGGACCATGTTGCGACGTGACGTGGGCAATATCACCATCAGCCTGTCGCGCTTCGCGCCGGAGCTGCTGGACACGCATTATGGTGAGGAAATGTGGGCCTTGTTCGAGCTCGGCGAACTGCATCCCGACACCGAACTCACCGGCCAGTTCGAATTCGACGAAACGCTGGCCGACGTGGACAGCGTGATGCAGTCGATCATCGATGCGCGGGAGGAGGCGGTGATTCGACAGCTGGGGCGCGAAGCGGCGGAGCGAGGGGAATGATCCAGCCTCGCTGTCGCGCTGGTGCTTGTCGCTGGCGTTGAAGCAAAAGCTTTCGTGCCCCCGGAGAGGACGAAAGCTTTGCTTTGAAAGACACCAACGCCGAGAAAAATCTCAGGGTGCCGACACGTCCAGCAACTCCACATCAAACACCAGCGACGCATTCGGTGGAATGTCATCGCCGGCGCCGTTCGCGCCGTAGCCGAGCGCTGCAGGAATCAGCAAGGTGCGTTGCCCGCCGACCTTCATGCCGGCCACACCCTGGTCCCAGCCTTCAATGACGCGGCCTTCGCCGAGGGTGAAGGAGAACGGTTCGCCGCCGTCGCGCGAGCTGTCGAATTTCTTGCCGTGCTTGTCTTTGGCTGCGTCGTCGTACAGCCAGCCGGTGTAGTGCACCGTCACCTTCATGCCGGTCTTGGCTTCTGCGCCGGTGCCGACCTTGCGGTCGATCGAGGTCAGCTTGTCGACCTGGCCGGTGGCGTGGGCGCTGGGCGCAACGCCGCAGGCGGCGAGGGTGATGACGGCGAGCAGGGGCAGCAACCAGCGCATGAGTAATTCCTTGGATGGAGGGTGGATCGAAAGGTCCGGCGATTATCCGGCATACGAGGATGCAGCGATCAGCTGCCGGCAACCATCCGCTTGAGCGGATCGACCGACACCGAATCCGCATCGTTCATCATCTGCAGCTGGCCATCCTGGATCAGGCATTGCAGGCGCATGCCACGTTGCAGCAAGGCGACCAGTCCGGCGATGGTGGCGGCCGGTATATCCAGCACGGTGAGATTCCGGTTGCGCATCAGCGACGAGCCATTCCTGTTCCACCAGATCTCGGCGGCATTGCCGCCGTAGTTGATCACCACCACCTGGCGCGAACGACCGCAGGCCTTGCGAATGCGCGTTTCGTCCGGCTGGCCGACCTCGATCCACAGCTCGATCTCGTCGGTGTATGCCTTGCGCCACAGCGCCGGCTCATCCTCGTCGCTGATGCCCTTGCCGAATTCCAGCCGATCATCCGCGTACAACGCAAAGGCGAGCAGCCGGGTCATCAGGCGTTCCTCGGTTTCCGACGGATGCCGCGCGAGGGTCAGCGCATGGGTGGCATAGTAGTGCCGGTCCATGTCGCTGATCTGCAGTTCGACTTTGTAGATGGTGGAGTTGAGCGCCATGGCGTTTCTCTTGGCAACAGCCGCCCATTCTACGCGGTTGGTTCGCTTTCCCGGCTTCGTGGGCTGGTTCAGGCTTTGCAGCACGTCATCCCTGTTGGGATCTGCCGGCATCGGTTTGCGCCAGCGATGCAGGGTCTGCGCCTGTTTCGGTGAAGATGGTCGCTGCAGACACCGCCAACTACACGTGAATCACCATGAGTCTTTCCAGGCCACCGTTCAAACGCGAACCCGGCGCCAGTACGGTGCACCTGCCGGCTGGCAGCTGGAGCACCGTGCTCGACAGCCTCTGCGCCCACTTCACCCGCATCCCGCGCGAACAGTGGCTTGAACGCATCGCGCGCGGACGAGTGCTCGATGGCGATGGTCAACCGGTCACCGTCCGCACGGCGTGTCACGAAGGCATGCGCATCCACTATTACCGCGAGGTGCTGGACGAGGTCGCGATCCCGGGGATCGAAACCATCCTGCACAGCGACAGGCATCTGGTGATCGCGGACAAGCCGCACTTTCTGCCAGTGACACCGTCAGGCGGCTTTGTCGAGCAGACCCTGCTGCGTCGCCTGATCCGTCGGCTGGACAACTCCGAACTGGTGCCGCTGCATCGGCTCGACCGGGCGACGGCGGGGCTGGTGATGTTTTCCGCGCATCGCGGCAGCCGCGCCGCCTATCAGGCGCTGTTTCGCGATCGCCGCATCGACAAGCGCTACGAAGCGCTGGCGCCTGCATTGACCGGGCTGTCGTTTCCGCTGCTGCACCGTTCGCACCTCGTTGCGGGTGAACCGTTCTTCCGCATGCGCGAAGGCGCGGGCGAGCCGAACAGCGAGACACGCATCGAGGTCATCGAACGATGCGATGATTTCTGGCGCTACGCGCTGTATCCGGTCACTGGCCGCAAGCACCAGTTGCGTGTGCACATGGCTGCGCTGGGTGCGCCGATCATCGGAGACGCGCTGTACCCGGTGTTGACGGAAAAGTCCGCGGACGACTTGCAGCGCCCGCTGCAGCTGCTCGCGCAAGGTCTGGCATTCGTCGATCCGCTTTCCGGCGAGCCGCGGCGATTCGAGAGCAGCCTGAGGCTGGCTGTCGTCGATTCGGCTCGTGACATAGCCTCGCGCGGCTAATCCACGCTATCTTCCGCACTGGCATTCAGCCGGGGGAGAACGATCATGAGCGCGCAGCCAACATCCATCGCGACGCCACGCAAGGAGCTGACCGTCCGCGGTCTGGTCATCGGCATCCTGATCACGGTCGTGTTCACCGCGGCAAACGTGTTCTTCGGGTTGAAGGCCGGCCTGACGTTTGCGACATCGATTCCCGCAGCGGTGATCTCGATGGCGGTCCTGCGTTATTTCAAGGACTCCACGATGCAGGAGAACAACATCGTGCAGACGGTGGCCTCCGCGGCCGGCACCCTGTCGTCGATCATCTTCGTGCTGCCGGGCCTGATCCTGATCGGCTGGTGGACCGGCTTCAACTACTGGACCTCGTTCGCGATCTGCGCACTCGGCGGCATTCTCGGCGTGATGTATTCGATCCCGTTGCGTCGTGCGCTGGTGACCAATTCCGACCTGCCATATCCCGAAGGCGTGGCCTGTGCCGAGGTGCTGAAGGTCGGTGCCGGTGGCGGCGATGGCGTCAGCGCCGAAGCGGCGGCGGAGTCCAACCGCGCCGGCCTGCTCGCCGTGCTGTGGGGTTCGATCGTCTCGGCCGCCTTCGCGATCGTGGTCGCGACGCGGGTGTTCGCCAGCGACGTGAAGCACTACTTCGTGGTGGGCCCGGACAAGGGCGGTGTGACCGGGTTCGACTTCTTCCTCTCGTTCGCGCTGTTCGGCATCGGCCACCTGGTCGGATTGTGGGTGGGCATCGCGATGCTGGTCGGTGCGGTGATCGGCTGGGGCTGGGGCGTACCGCACTTTTCGGCGCTCGCGCCGACGGTCGGTTCAATCGCTGATTTCGCGCAGGCGACATGGAGTCACAAGGTGCGCTTCGTCGGTGCCGGCACGATCGGCGTCGCTGCGGTGTGGACCCTGGCCAAGCTGGTCAAGCCGGTGATCGGCGGACTGACCTCGGCGATGGCCGCTTCGCGCGCGCGCGGTGGCGGTGATGGCGCCTTGTTGCCACGCACCGAGCAGGACATCCCGATCGGTCAGGTCGCACTGGTTTCGCTGGTCTGCCTGGTGCCGATCGGCTGGCTGATCGCGAACTTCGCGATGACCGCCGGCCACGGACTGGGCGACCACACGCTGGCGCTGGTGGTGGGCGGGCTGATCTTCGTGGTGCTGATGAGTTTCTTCGTGTCCGCGGTGTGCGGGTACATGGCTGGCCTGATCGGTTCGTCGAACAGCCCGCTGTCGGGCATCGGCATCATCGTGGTGATCAGTGCGGCCCTGCTGCTGGTGTTCGGCATTCGCTCGTCGCTGCCTGTCGGCAGCGAGAACGCGCTGGTCGCATTCTCGCTGTTCATCACCTCGATCGTGTTCGCAGCCGCGGCAATCGCCAACAACAACCTGCAGGATCTGAAGACCGGCCAGCTGGTCGATGCGACGCCATCCAAACAGCAATGGGCGCTGGTGGTCGGCGTGATTGCCGGTGCGGCGATCATTCCGCCGATTCTCGACCTGCTCAACCATGCGTACGGTTTCGTCGGTGCGCCGGGCCCGCAGCGTCCACAGGCGCTGCCGGCACCGCAGGCGGGACTGATCTCGGCGCTGGCGCAGGGCGTGATCCAGAACAACATCGACTGGGGCCTGATCAAGATCGGCGGTGTGATCGGCGCCGTCATGATCGTGATCGACGAAGTGTTGCGCCGCACGACCAAGGGCGCGCATCTGTCGCCGCTGGCGGTGGGCCTGGGCATCTACCTGCCGACCCAGAGCACGCTGATGGTGGTGGTGGGCGCGGTCGCCGGCTGGTGGTTCGATCGCCGCGCGGATCGCAAGTCGAAGAATCCCGAGGCGACCAAGCAACTGGGTGTGCTGCTCGCGTCCGGGATGATCGTCGGCGAAGGATTGGTCGGTGTCCTGATCGCCGCACTGGTGGCTTTTTCGGACAAGCTCGGATTCTCGAACCGGGATTTCCCGCTGAATCTGGTCAGCGACCACTACGCCGACGGCATGTCGCTGTGGGTCGGTGGCCTGGCATTCGCGGTGGTGATGCTGCTGCTGTATCGCTGGCTTGGCCGATTGGGCCAGGGTGCTGCGAGCGCGTAACCGACCCGTCAGTTCGGCCGTCGCGGCGCGGTCAGGCGAAACCGTGCGAGCGGCCGACACGTACAATGGCGCAGTTTGACGGTTGAAGACATGACGTGAGACCTGTTGCCGTTTTCCAGGCGGCGCCGGATATGGCGCTTGCCGCTTTGCTTGTTCCATTCGGATCTGAGCTGTCGTTTCCGGCGGACGGCCGTGCGCTGTTCCTGCGCGCACGCGCCGGGATCGGTCTGCGCGAGGTGGCGCAACCGGGCTGGCTGTGCGAGCAGGGTTTCAAGCCGTTTGCCGATGAACTCGGATGCCATGGCCTGCGTGTCGGTGAGCCATCCGTCGATGAGAAATTCCCGCTGGTGCTGGTGCTGCCGCCGCGCCAGCGTGACGAGGCGCGCGCGTTGTTCGCTCGCGCTCTTGGCCATCTCGCGCCCGGTGGCACATTGCTGGCGAGCATGCCGAATGCCGAAGGCGCGAAGTCCGGCGAGGCGGACCTGGCGAAGCTGACCGGAACCGTGCAGCACCTGTCCAAGCACAAGTGCCGGGTGTTCTGGAGCATGCCGCAGTCCGACCGTGTCGATCGGCAGTTGCAGTCCGAATGGCTGACGCTGGACGAGCCGCGCGAGATCGTCGATGGTCTGGTCAGTCGCCCCGGCCTGTTCGCCTGGAATCGCATCGACCGCGCCTCGGCGTTGCTGGCCGCCCACCTGCCGAACGATCTCCATGGCCGCGTGGCAGACCTGGGTGCCGGCTACGGCTATCTCGCCACCCAAGTCATCGCCCGGTGTCCCGAAGTCGTCGCGATCGATCTCTACGAAGCCGAGGCACGCGCGATGGAGCCGGCACGAATCAACCTGTCGCGGGCGCAGCGCCTCCATGCGCGCGAAGTCGACGGGGCGGTGCACTGGCACGATGTCACCCGCGGATTGCCGCAGCGTTACAACGCCATTGTCAGCAATCCGCCGTTCCACCAGGGCCGCGCCGACCTGCCGGAACTTGGGCGAGCATTCATCGTCAGTGCCGCCGATGCGCTGCTGCCAGATGGCCGTCTGCTGATCGTGGCGAACCGGCATCTGCCGTACGAAGCGACATTGGCATCGCGGTTTCGCGAGGTACGCACGCTGGCGGTGCAGGAAGGTTTCAAGGTGATCGAAGCAAGCGGAGTGCGCGCATGAAACTGGTCAAGCTGATTGCGAATCTCGGCTACGGCAGCCGCAAGGATGTGACCCAGCTGTTTCGCGCCGGCCGCATCACCGATCTTGACGGCGAGGTGCTGTATGCCGATGACATGGTGCCGCACGGAAACATCCGCGTGGACGACGAGCCGCTGGATCCGCCGCCGGGTCTGGTGCTGATGATGAACAAGCCGCTCAACGTCACCTGTTCGCGCAAGGATCCGGGCCG
>JBDTZX010000453.1:0-6389 GCA_040004895.1 Rhodanobacter sp.
GCTTGTCCTGCATATAGCCTTTTAGAATGCCATCCTCGATCAGCGTGGTGCACTCAGTCGGGGTGCCTTCGTCGTCGATGCTGAGCGAACCGCGGCGACCCGCCAGCGTGCCATCGTCGACGATGGTGACGCCCTTCGCCGCCACGCGCTGGCCGATGCGGCCGGAGAACGCGGAGCTGCCCTTGCGGTTGAAGTCGCCTTCCAGGCCGTGGCCGATGGCTTCGTGCAGCAGCACGCCGGGCCAGCCGGGGCCGAGCACCACGGTCATGCTGCCAGCCGGCGCATCGACCGCATCGAGATTGACCAGCGCCTGACGCACGGCTTCGTCGGCGAACGCGAGCGCGCGGCCGTTTTCCATCAGCTCGCGATAACCGTAGCGGCCACCGCCGCCGGAATGGCCCTGCTCGCGGCGGCCGTTCTGTTCGGCGATCACCTGCACGCTCAGCCGCACCAGCGGACGCACATCGGCGGCGAGGGTGCCGTCGGACGCGGCGATCAGGATGGTGTCGATGGTGGCGGCAAGGCTGACGATCACCTGCTTGATGCGTGGATCGCGCGCGCGCGCATACGCGTCGACTTCGCGCAGCAACGCGATCTTTTCCGGATTGGGCAGGCTCTCGACCGGGTCGATCGCCGGATAGAGCTGGCGCGCGCCGTTCAACGCCAGCGGCTTGCCCGCGCCGTTGCCATCATGCGCGATCGCACGCGCGGCTCTCGAGGCTTCGAGCAGTTGCGGCAGCACGATCTCGTCGGAGTAGGCGAAGCCGGTTTTCTCGCCCGACATCGCGCGCACGCCGACGCCCTGCTCGATCGAGTGGCTGCCGTCCTTGACGATGCCTTCCTCCAGCAACCACGACTCGCTGCGCGAATGCTGGAAGTACAGGTCGGCGGCGTCGATCGATGGGCCCATCAGCTGGGTGAACACGCGATCCAGGTCACCGGTGGCGATGCCGCCGGGGGACAACAACTTGTTTTCAGCGAGTGCGAGCAGGGAATCCATGGCGTCTCGTGTCATGTCGGTCGATGGAGAACTATCCCACATGGGGTTGTTTGCGGCTGCTTTAAAGCTCAGGCAACGGCGACTGGGCTACCATCCGGCCATCGTCGAATGTGAAGGATCGCCATGGGTGGGCCGTCGAAACGCAAGGTGTCGCGACAGATCCTCGGGCGCGCGGTGAAGGCACCGTTGGAGGAAACCCGCGCCTTGCTGCAGGACAGCGGCGAGATGAAGCCGGGCTCGGGCTGGATCACCAGCGTCATCGCGTTGTCGCTGGGTTTCCTGTGCCTGCTGGCGGTACTGGCGTTCCACTTTCCGCAATACCTGACCACGCCGGACCTGCGCCACAAGTATTCGGTCGACGTGCTGCGCCAGCTGCTGCTGGTCGGGCTGCTGGTGGCCGGCGGCATGTCGCTGGGCAACCTGGTGCTGAACCGCCAGCGCAACCTCAATCTCGTGGCGTTCCTGCTGGTGGTGGCCGCAGTCGCACTGGGCGGTTCACGCGTGCCGGTGGGCAATTTTCCGGATCACACGCCGTACATCGGGCTGGACTGGTTCATCCTGGACCTGCTCGGCTCGACGCTGATCTTCGTGGTGATCGAGAAACTGTTTCCGCTGTACCGGGGGCAGGCGATTTTCCGCAGGGAATGGCAGACCGACCTGAAGCATTTCGCAGTGAATCATTTCATCGTCGGGCTGGCGCTGCTGACGGTGAATTTCCTGCTGCATCATCTGTTCGGCTGGATGGTCAGCAGCCACTTCCAGCAGACCGTGCGCGACATTCCGTTCCTGCCGCAGCTGCTGCTGTGCGTGCTGGTGGCGGACATGGCGCAGTACTGGACGCATCGCGCGTATCACGAGGTGCCGTTCCTGTGGCGCTTCCATTCGGTGCACCACAGCGTGAAGACGATGGACTGGCTGGCCGGTTCGCGCCAGCACATGCTGGAGCTGATCTTCACCCGCGTCTGCGTGCTGGCGCCGCTGTACATCCTCGGGTTCTCCGAGGCGGCGATGAACGGCTACATCCTGATCGTGGGTTTCCAGGCGGTGTTCAACCACGCCAACGTGCACCTGCCATGGGGTCCGCTGAAGTACGTGCTGGTGACGCCGAATTTCCACCACTGGCACCACGCCTCCGACGACGAGGCGATCGACAGGAACTACGCCGCGCACTACGCCTTCATCGATTACCTGTTCGGCACCGCGGTGAAGTCGAAGAACAAGTTTCCCGATCACTACGGCGTGGTTGGCGATTACATGCCGGACGGTTTCGTGCAGCAGCAGCTGTTTCCGTTTCGCGGCAGCACCAAGCCGGTCGATCCACCGCAAGGCGACTTCAATACGCCGTCGAGCTGACCGCTGGCAGTACGGAACTGCTGCTGGGTGCAGGCAACATGCCCGGCTGATAGGGCACGCCCGGCGGCAGCGCCGGGGGCGGCGCCGGTGCCATCACGCCGTGCTTTTCGATCAGCGTCATCACCGGCTTGTCCCAGCTGCCGGTGATCCGGTAGCGCGCCGTCATGACCTGGTTGAGGCCTCTGCCGAGCAGCCCCTGCACCGCGAACCCGGCGGCCGCACCGATCGGGCCGGCCACCACGGCGCCGACGATCGGCAGGCTGTTGCCCAGGTGCGGCACCACCTTCACCTGTTGATCGAAATCCTTGGCGCGCAACCCCGCACGACCAGTAATCGTGATGTTGGCCGATGGACCATTGATGTGCAGGTTGTCGGTGGTGGCGTTGCCGCTGGCGAGATGGAAATCGCCAGTGATCGAATCGAAGGCCAGCCCCTTGCCGAACACGTCGCCGAAATCCAGCGTGAGCCGGCGCGGCAGTTCGGCCAGCGAGACCAGACCGAGGAATCGCCCTGCGCCGGGCGATGTCGCTTCCGGAATGCGCCCGTCATTGACCTTGATGTTCAGCGTGCCATCCATGTTGGCCAGCGACAACGCGCTGGGCGAACCGGGCCAGGTCGCATCGAGCTGATCGCTGGTCTTGCCGCCATTGACCAGGCCGTCAAAACCGAAGGCGCCGAGCATGCGGCCAAGGTCGTCGGACGAGAAGTCGATGTGCATGTGCGTGTGGCTGTCGGTGGCCGTGCCGGTCCACGCGCCGCTGGCGGTGATCTGCACCTGCTTCGACAACGCGCGCAGTTGTTCGATATGCATGCCCTTCTCGGTGGGCCAGGTCTCGAGGCGTGCCTCGCCGAGTTTCGCGTCGCCCAGACGCAGGTCGCCGATCCACAGATGAAACGGCGGCAGCGCGGCGGGATTGATGCCGGTATTGGCGGGATCTCCCGCCGGCATCGGCGCCATCGCGGCGACGCTGCCGGCAGACGCCGGCACCGCAGGCTTGGCTGCCGGCTTGCGTGCGGTCATCGGATCCTTCGGCCAGTACAGGCGCTGCAGACGGGCTGTCACGCCGCGCTTGTCCATGTCCTGCGTCGGCACACTGAAATTGCCGGACATCGCCGCGCCCGCGACGTCGATGCTAAGCAGGTCCGGCCGGGGCTTCGCGTTGATGGTGATGCTGCCCAGCGAGTGGCCGAACCAGCGGGCATCGGTCGCGCCGACGGTGATGCTTTCCAGGCCCGGGCCGTCGCCGCCCTTGCCCGCAGCGACGCGCTGCACCCAGCCGGTGACATCCAGCTGGGCCGCGTGCCCCTGGATGCGCAGATCACGGACGGGAAGGTCCTGCGGCATCTGGTCGCCGAATGAAAGCGTGGCCGCCAGTGGCTGCTGCGCATTGCCTGCGAGGCGGAAGCGCGCGCGCATGACGTCGCCCAAGGCGATCCGCAGATCGCTGCCACTGACCGGCAGGCCCAGACTCAGATGCAGGGGCAGGCTCGCCGCTGCCGCCTTGTTCAGCGGCGCGGGCAAGTCCAGTGCGATCCCGTTCAAGGTCGAATCGACGCTGAGCGCCTGTGCCACTGCGTCGCTGCCGGGCGCATGCGCCACCGCAAATCCGATGGTGAAATCGCTGCGACCGTCGGCCAGCTTGCCGATCCAGTTGAGCGAGGGATAATCCCGGGTGAGTTCGTCCAGTCGATAGCTGCCCTGAAGTTGCGCGGAGAATGTCGTATCCGGATCGCTGTTGGCGCCGGCAATCGCCAGTTGCAGCCTGGACGCCTGACCGCGAAACCCTGCGTCCAGCGGCCCACCCTGCATGCCATGCAGATCGAACTTCAGCGGTCCGCTGAGCTTGTCGAGTTTGAGATTCCACTCCGGCGCGCTCACGTCCACGTCCTGCAGTTGCGCGGTGCCGTCGAGCTGCGGCTCGCTGCCTTTCTTCAATGGCAACACCAAGTGAAAATTGAAGCTGCCGCTGCCGCCCAGGCTCAGCTTTGCCAGCGTATCCGCCTGACGGATGCCGATCGGGCTCTTGCGCACGAACTCCATCAGACTTGCGCCTGCACCGCTGCCTTGCGCAGTCAGGTCGAGCACGCCGTCGGCAAAATCCGGAATCAGCGCGACCGCCTTGTCCACCTTCACGCCCAGCGACTGACCACCGCTGGCTTCCACCCGCATGCCGTTGTCGATGAAGTTTGCCACCGCGCCGATGTTGTCGGCCCGCGGCCAGTCCTTGCCGTAGTCGAGGGTCAGCCCGCTGAGCACGACACGCGCCTCGAAGCGCCCCTCGTTGTGGCGAAACGGCCAGTCGGCCAGGTCGCCACGGACCAGCGCCTGCGCTTGGTCGATATGACCCGCAACCAGTGCACGATCCAGCCAGGCGACCGTCGATGGCGGCATGCTGTTCGGCCAGAACAGTTTCGCGGCCAGCACGTCGATGTGATCGAGCGCTGCATGGATGTCCAGCAGCGGCTTGCTGCCCGGCGCCGCCGGCAAGGTCACCTCGCCGCGGACCTGTCCGGCAAAACCGGCGCCGGTGACATCGAGCGCGTCCACGCCGATGTGCCGGTCGCCATCCTCGGTCCAGAACGCCAGCGTGCCGCCCAGCTTCGACAGCACGAACGGCTGCCGGAACGCGTGCGGGAATTCCAGCGTCGTGGCCTGCTCCGGCAGATCCAGCGACAGCGCTTCGCTGTCGCCGCGCAGCTCTCCGCGCAGACGGTTCAGCCCCGGCAGCGCATCGACCGGATCGATGCCCACATCATGAAACGCCACGTTGATGGCCTGCACGCCGCCGGAGCGATTCCACTGCAGGGCCACGCGATCGAGTTCGCCATGCGGATGTCCGCTGCCGATCCATTTAGCCAGGCCCGGGGCGAGGTCAGGCTTCAGCGCGAGCCATGGCAACAGCGGCGCCAGCTGCAACCTGCTGGCGGCGATGCCGACTTTCGTCGCCGACGTATCGGGCTGGTGCAGGTTCACCGCCAGGGCGCTGCCATCGTCCCCGGCCCAGCGGAGGGCGTAGCCATCCGGGGTCTGGCGCAGGCCCGCCAGGCCATGCAGGGTCGCCACATTCGCCCTCGCTTCACCGGGTGCTGCCACAACCAAGTTGTCCAGGTCGAAACGCACCAGGCTGCTGTCGAGCTTGCCATCGCGCCAGTCCAGCCACGCCGACAATCTTCCGTGGCCGCGTTCAGCCGTATAGCCGTCCCATTCGATACCGTCAAGCAACGGCTTCAACTCGACGTCGTCGACGCCCAGCCACAGCCGGCCGGAACTGCCATCGTCGCGGAATTGTCCGGCCGCGTGCAGCGCCGCCGCCACGCCGTCACGTCGCAACAAGCCACCCATCCGGATCTGGCTGCCCTGCCGGCTCAGGCGCAACTGGCTCGCCAGCAGGGTGTAGCGTTTCCCCAGCGCAACGTCGTTGACCGCCACGCGCAGATCCTCCAGCCACAGATCCACCGAAAGCCGGCGCAACGACAGTGGCTGCCGATTCGCGTCCCCGGCGACGCCGATGCCGTTGATATGCCAGCTGCCCGCGGCATCATGGGTGAGGTCGAGCTGCAGGCCGCGCACGTGCAGGTTGAGCAGATGCCGCGAGGGCAGCAGCCAGCCACCGAAATCGAGTTTCAGCTCGGCTTCCGGAATCTGCAGCGGTGCAGCTGTTTCGCCGGCCGCCGCACCGACCGTGACGCCGCGCACAACGAACAGCGGACCGGACCCGGTCCAGTGACCTTCCAGCGACTGGAAACTGACCGGCCGCTGCAGGCGGTGGCCGAGCTGCGCTGCCACCCATTGCGGATGTCGCCCCAGCAGCGGCAGCAGCAGCTGCGACAACGCCATCAGCACCGCCAGCGCGATCACCGTGACACCCGCCGTCCAGCCCGACGCGCGGGCACAGCGATGCAGCCGACGCTGCCACAACGGGTTCACCTGCGATCCAGGCCGGAATTACAGCAGAACGACATCAAACTGTTCCTGCGAATAATGCTCTTCGGCCTGGAAGCGTATGCTTTTGGAGATGAACTCTTCCAGTTCGGC
>JBDTZX010000291.1:0-1926 GCA_040004895.1 Rhodanobacter sp.
GTGAAGAACCAGCCATGCTTCTGCGCCAGTTCGACGGCCTTCTGCACCATGCCGCTGCCGCGCGCCGCCGCCGGCGTCAGCAGCACCCTGCCACCGTAGGCACGGATCAGCTTGCGTCGTTCGATCGAGAAGGTCTCGGCCATCACCGCCACGAACGGATAGCCACGCGCAGCGCATACCGCGGCCAGCGCCACGCCGGTATTGCCCGACGTTGCCTCGATCACCGTTTGCCCGGGTTTCAACGTGCCGCGCTGTTCGGCGTCCAGGATGATCGCCAGCGCCAGGCGGTCTTTCACCGATCCGGCCGGATTGAACGCTTCCACTTTCACGAACAGCTCGACGTGTTTCGGCGCAAGACGATGGAGCCGGATGATCGGCGTGTTGCCGATGGTGTCCAGGATGCTGTCGTGGATCATGGTTGCTTCTCTCACAGGCCGGAAGGAAAATCTCGCCAGCGGCGATCATGCGCTCGCCTGGGTAAAAAAATTGCGTCAGGCGCGATGGATCGTCGCCAGCACGTCCTCGTCATTGACACAAACGACAGCGCCGGTGCGCTGCCCTGCCACGGCAGCCGCGATGCCATGCACCACGGCGCCCAGCGGCGGCTGGCCGAACCAGGCCAGTGACGTGGCCAGCGACGCCACTTCACCCAGGATCAGCAGGGATGGCGAGCACACTGCATGCGCAGCCGCGCGCTCAGCGAGATCAGCCAGCGTGCCGATGATCACGCGCTGATCCGGGCGCGAACCGTTTTCGACCAGTGCGAACGGTGTCGATGGAGCCCGACCGTATGCGATCAGCCGCGCCTGCAGCCCGCCCAGCTCGGCCACACCCATGTATACCGCCAGTGTCTGGCGATCCTGCGCCAGCGCAGCCCAGTCCAGGCTGTCGCGCGAGGACTGGCAGTGCGCAGTGAGAAAACGCACCGACTGTGCGTGGTCGCGATGGGTCAGCGGCACGCCTGCATAAGCGGCGCAGGCGACCGCGGCGGTGATGCCGGGCACCACTTCGTAGGGAATACCGTGCTTGTGCAGGAATTCCAGCTCCTCGCCGCCGCGGCCGAACACGAACGGATCGCCGCCCTTCAGCCGCACCACTCGCCGCCCCGCCCGCGCATGCTGCAGCATCAGGGCGTGGATGCCGTCCTGGGTGGTGTGATGGTGACCGGCCTGCTTGCCGACCTCGATGCGTTCGGCATCGCGCCGTGCCATCTCCAGAACTTCGGCGCTGACCAGTCGGTCGTGCAGGATCACGTCTGCCTCGTTCAATGCGCGAAGGGCACCTAGTGTCAGCAAACCGGGATCGCCGGGGCCGGCACCCACCAGGACCACCGAACCGGCCGGTTCGGCCGATGACGTGGCGAGCGCTTCCTCCGCTGCCTCCCGCGCTGCGCCGGGCCGCCCCTGGCGCAGCAGGGTTGCGACCTGTCCGGCGAACAGCCGTTCATAAAAACGTCGCCGCGCAGCGATGTCCGGATAGCGCACGCGGATACGCTTGCGCAAACGAGCAGCCAGCGTGGCCAGCGCACCCAATGAATGATCGAGCAGCGTCTCCAGCCGTTCGCGCACCAATCGCGCCAGCATCGGCGCCTCGCCGCCGCTGGAGATCGCGATGGTCAGCGGTGCGCGATCGACCACCGCAGGCACGTGGAAGCTCGACAGCATGGCATCGTCGACCACGTTGACGAAGATGCGCCGCAGGCCGGCGAAGGTCGCGATCAACCTGTTCAACTCGGTGTCCGACGTAGCCGCCACCACCAGCCAGACCTGATCCAGCCAGCTTTCCTGGAAGGCATCGAGGCGATGGGCAATGCGACCGCATTCGACCCATCGCCGCAGCTGGGGTGTGAGCGTGGGCGCGTTCACGGTGACCTGCGCCAGCGCGCCGAGCAGCGCGGAGACCTTGCGCTCGGCCACCACGCCACCG
>JBDTZX010000428.1:0-1921 GCA_040004895.1 Rhodanobacter sp.
TGCTGTTGCCCCAGGTGGCGTTGAGCAGATCCAGCTCATTGCGCACGTTGGCCAGCTTCGCATCGTCGGTGATGCGACGCGACTTGATTTCGAGAATGGTGATCTTGTCGATCAACTCGCCGCAGGACACCGGGGTCTGGATAAGGCTCATCGCGTTGCTTCCACTGCAAAGGTTGATGGTTCGGAAACACTCAGGACTGGCGGAACGCGCCTTGTTGCACCAGCGCGCAGGCGGTGCGTATATCGCCGTCCATCGCACGATCGCGATGCATGAAGTCGATGTACTGGCGCAGGATCGCATGCGCGTCGCGCACGCTGGTGCCGGCGTGAAAATCACTTGCGCCCGCCAGCGCCGCCGTGAGCTGCTGCACTTCGGCAACGAACTGCGCGTGATGCGCATGATCCTCGCGCGGCGCATTCGCGATCTTGCCGGCCAGTGCCTGCCAGCCGCCGCGGCTGGCGAGGCGCCGTGCGGCATTCAACATGGCCTGGCGGTAGTCCAGCGCCTGCGCCGCGGTGTACAGCTCCAGGGCGACCACGTGGCCGAGATCTTCCATCATCTCCAGCACGTGGCGCGCCTCGTTGGCGCCCATCGAGACGTGATCCTCGGCATTCGCACTGGTCGGGATCGAATACACGCTGGCCGGATGTGCGCGTGTCGCCAGGTCGTTGACCAGCGCGGCGGCGGTGTACTGCACGATCATGAAACCGGAATCGGTGCCGTCTTCGTTGCCGGTGAGGAAGGCGGGCAGTCCGTCATTGGTCGCCGAATCGACCAGCTTGTTGAGGCGGCGCTCGGAGATCGAGGCAAGCACCGGAATCGCCGCCTTCACGTAACTCATCGCCAGCGCCAGCGGCATGCCGTGGAAGTGACCGGCCGAGATCACCTGTTCCTCGATGAAGTGCGCATCGTCCTTGTCCGGAAAGATCAGCGGATTGTCGGTGACCGAGTTCAGTTCGATGTCGATCACGCGGCAGGCCTGCGCCCACGCGTCGCGCACCGCGCCGTGCACCTGCGGCATGCAGCGCAAACTGTACGCGTCCTGCGGCTGATGTTTCTTGCCGCCCTTGAACGGCAGGAACCGGCTGTAGAACGCTTCGCGGCCGTGCCGCTGGTTGGCAGGGACCCAGTCCCAGCTGATGTCGAAGCTGAGCGTCTGATCGTCCGGTTCGCTCCACGCCTCGGCGCTCCACGACTTGAAGCGCGGCACCAGATGATAGGGAATGTCGATCAGCGTGGAATCGGCGAGCAGGTCGCGCACGTGCGCGGCGGTTTCCACCTGACCCGGATGCGGGCGCAGCGCGTGCACTTCCTCGCGCAATGCGCCGCTGCGACCGGCAAAGGCATCCAGCGTCATCGATGCGGCGAGGTCGGCGGTATCCAGCAATTGTTCCAGCGCATCCAGCGCCAGTGCTGCCGTCGCCAGCATCTGCGCGGTGCCGTTGTTGAGCGCGAGACCTTCCTTGAACGAAAGACGAATCGGCTCGAGGCCGGCGCGCTTCAGCGCATCGGCGCCGCTCATGCGCTCGCTGTTGAAATATGCCTCACCACCGCCGAGCAGCACGATCGCCAGGTGCGACAGTGGCGCCAGATCGCCGCTCGCACCCACCGAACCTTTCTCAGGCACCACCGGCACGACGCCGGCATTGAGCATCGCCGTCAGTGCTTCCAGCGTCGTGACGCGGATACCGGAGTGACCTCGCATCAGCGTATTGATGCGGATCAGCAGCATCGCACGCACCACGTCCTCGCTGAACGGCTTTCCCACGCATACCGCGTGGGTGATGATCAGGTTGCGCTGCAGCTCTTCCAGCAACGTGCCCTCGGGCGCGTCTGGATTGCCTCCCGGCAATTCGTCGCGCAGTCGATGCGCGCCGAGCAGCTTGTCGGCATTGCTGCCGAAGCCGGTGGTCACGCCAT
>JBDTZX010000153.1:0-6366 GCA_040004895.1 Rhodanobacter sp.
TCGCGACTGAGGCTGTCGACGAAAATGATGCCGCCCTTGCCAGGCAGTTCGGTCCAGCGTCCGGCGTCCAGGCCCGCGGCAACCACCGAACGATTCGCGGTCGCCACCATCGTGTCGGCCGTGCTCACCGCCCACGGGCCGAGCCACAGCGAGACCACGGCGGTGATCGCCACCAGGATCACGCCGAGGATCAGCACCGGCCGCAGCAGGCCGCGCGGTCCCATGCCCGAGGACGCCAGCACGTGCATTTCGCTTTCGCGATACATCCGCCCGAGGCCCATCAACACGCCAATGAAACTCGCCAGCGGCAGCATGTTGGTCAAGCCGTCAAGCGTGCGCAGGCCCAGCACCTGGAACATCACGCTGGCCGGAAAGCTCCCGTTCGCCACCTGCTGCACGACCTTGGCAAACGCACTGCCGGCAACGATCACCAGCAGCACCACGACGGTGGCAGCCACGGTCTGGGCCAGTTCGCGGAGGAAATAGCGGTCGAGAATGCTCAGCATGCGATAAACTTGTCCGCTTATTCAGTCGCGCCCGGTCGGGCCGGCAAACCGCAAGTCTAGCCGGTCCGACCACTGCCGGGCCCATGCAGGAAGCCTCCAATGACACTCCAGTTCAGCCTCGTCACCGCCACCCCCGAAACCGTGGAAACCGCTTGTGTGCTGGTGGGCGTGTATGAGCAGGGCGTGCTGACCAGTGCCGCTGCGCGGGTGGACAGTGCGGCGGACGGAATCATCAAGCGGCAGGTGGAAAGCGGCGACATCAGCGGCAAGGCCGGCAGCAGCAGCGTGTTGTTCGCGCCCGCCGGCGTCACTGCCCGACGCGTGCTGGTGGTGGGGCTGGGTGCGCAGAAGTCGTTCGATGCATCGCGCTATCAGAAGGTGACTGTCGAAGCGGCACGTGCGCTGGGGCGGCTGCCGGTGACTGACGGCGTCTCCTATCTCACCGAGGTCGATGTGCCCGGGCGCGACGCTGCCTGGCGTGTGCGCGTTGCCGCGCTGGCCACCGATCATGCGGCCTATCGTTACACCGCCACGTTCAAGCCGCGCGAGAAAAGTCCGCCGCCGGAACTCGCTGCGGTGCGCTTCGCCGGCAACGATGACGGCCAACCCGGACTCGACCAGGCCGTTGCGATCGCCGCCGGCGTGCGCTTCGCCCGTGACCTGGCCAATCTGCCGCCGAACATCTGCAACCCCGCCTACATCGCCGAGCAGGCGTCTCTGTTTGCCGACACCCAGGACACGGTCAACTGCCGCGTGCTCGATCATCTCGAGATGGAAAAGCTCGGCTTCGGTTCGCTGCTTGCAGTGGCGCGCGGCTCGGTCAACAAGCCCAAGCTGATCGCGTTGCAGTACAACGGCGGCAACGACGGTGACAAGCCGTATGCGTTCGTCGGCAAGGGCGTCACCTTCGACTCCGGTGGCATCAGCCTGAAGCCGGGCGCCGGCATGGAGGAGATGAAGTTCGACATGGGCGGCGCAGCCGGCGTGCTCGGTGCGTTCGTCGCCGCGGTCCGGATGGGCCTGAAACTCAACCTGGTCTGCGTGGTGCCGGCGGTGGAGAACATGCCCGATGGCGACAGCTACCGTCCGAGCGATGTGCTGACCAGCCTGTCCGGTCTGACCATCGAGGTGTTGAACACCGATGCCGAGGGTCGCCTGATCCTCTGCGATGCGCTGACCTGGACCGCGCAGACGTTCCAGCCGCACACCATCATCGATGCCGCGACGCTCACCGGCGCCTGCGTGGTTGCACTCGGCAAGCACGCCAGCGGCCTGATGAGCAAGCATGACGACCTGGCCGCGGAGCTGCTCACCGCCGGCGAAGAAACGCTCGATCGCGCCTGGCGTCTGCCGCTGTGGGACGACTACCAGGCCCAGCTCGATTCCGGATTCGCGGACCTCGCCAACATCGGCGGCAAGACTGCCGGTGCGATCACCGCCGGATGTTTCCTGTCGCGTTTCACCGAAGGACAGCGCTGGGCCCATCTGGACATCGCCGGCACCGCGTGGGACGAGGGTCGCAAGGGCCTGGCCACCGGACGGCCGGTCGCCCTGCTGGTGCAGTGGCTGATCGACCGCGCTGCCTGATCGCGCCGTCAAGCCGATCGCCATGCCTCGCGCCGACTTCTATCTGATCGACAAGCCGCGTTTCCGCGAGCAACCGTTGCTGCTGGTGTGCGAGCTGGTCAGGAAGGCATTCGCGGCGCAACAGCCCACGCTGATCCTGACCCGCGATTACCCGCAGGCCGAAGCGCTCGACGAATTGCTGTGGGAGATCGATGAGGACACCCTGATTCCACATCAGCTCGCCGGCGACGACGACGACGCAGGAACGGCGGTGCTGATCGTGCCGCCGGGCATCGACACGGCCGACCGCCCGCTGGTGATCAATCTTCGCGAAACCTGCCCGGGCGGACAGTATCAGCGTGTGCTCGAAGTGGTGGCGGCGGATCCGGCCGAGCGCGACGGTTCGCGCGTTCGCTGGCGTGAATACCAGCGCCGGGGTTTCGAGCTGCACAAGAACGACATGTAACGTTCGGCTCAACCTGGCCCGGCGGCGTTCGCGGCGCCAGCGCCGATCACCTGGGCCAGCATCGCCGCCAGCTGTTCGCCGCTGAGCGGCTTGCGCAGAAAGCCGTCCATGCCGGCCGCCCGCGCCGCCAATTCATCTTCGTTGCCCGAGCGCGCGGTCACCGCCACGATCGGCGTACGTTGTCCGGCCGGCTCGCGCTGGCGGATCAGGCGGGCGATCTGGAATCCATCCACGCCGGGCAGGTCCAGATCCAGCAACACGGCATCGAAACGGACATGCGCCTGTTCGGCCAGCGCGGCAAGTCCGTTGGCGACATGCGAAACCGCATGACCCTGACGCTGCAGCAGCCCGCTGATCACCGCCGCGACGATGGCGTCATCCTCGACCAGCAGCAGCCGATACGGGCCGGCGTCGGCAGCTTCGGTGACGGGAGGGGATTGCAACAGCGGCGGTTCGGCCAGCGGCAGGCGCACGCGGAACGTACTGCCATGGCCCATCCGGGATTCAAGCTCGATGCTGCCGCCCATCATGTCGACCAGTTCACGACAGATCGCCAGACCCAGACCGCTGCCGGCACGACGATGCGGACCTTCCTCCTGCTCGAAGCGCTGGAACAGGCGCACCTGGCTGGCCTCGGGAATGCCCGGGCCGGTATCGCTGACGCTCAGCACAAGGCCGTCGGCGCTGCGTTGTCCGCGCAAGGTGACGCTGCCTTGCTCGGTGAATTTCAGCGCGTTGTTGGCCAGGTTCAGCAATACCTGCTTGATCCGCAACGCATCGCCAACCAGTTGCTGCGGCAGGTCGTCGGCTAGCTCGAGCTCGAAACGAATGCCCTTGGCATACGCCAGCCCCTGCTCCAGCTGGGCCACATCCTCGAGCAGTTGGCGCGGTTCGAACGGTGCCGGCTCCAGCTCCAGCCGGCCGGCCTCGATCCGGGCGAGGTCGAGTGCGTCGTTGAGCAGCTTCAGCAGCATGCCGCCCGAGCGCTGCATGGCACGGGTGTAGTCGTGTTGCACCGGACTCAGCGGCGTGCTCAGCAGCAGTTCGGCCATGCCCATCACGCCGGTCATCGGCGTGCGTATCTCGTGACTCAAGGTGGCCAGGAATTGGGTCTTCGCCGCGCTGGCGGCCTCGGCCATCTGTCGCTGCTGTTCGGCCAGCTGGACACGATGACGCTGCGCCAGACGCCGACGCCAGCCGAGCAGGATCAGGCCGACGGCCAGCACCAGCAGAAACGCATAGGTCAGCCACGCCCACCAGCGCGCCCATGGCGGCGCCTGGACATGGATGCGCACCGGCGTCACCAGCCTGCTCCAGCGGTCGCTGCTGTCGGTCGCCTGCACGTCCAGCGTGTAGTCGCCCGCATCCAACCCGGCGAAATCGCGCTCGCCACGATTGTCCGCATTGATCCAGTCGGTGTCGAAGCCATTCAGGCGGAAGCGATAGTGATTGGCCTCCGGATTGATGAACGAGGCGAACCGCATGCCCACCCGCAGTCCGCGATCGCGCCAGCCCAGTTTCACGGCATAGTGATCCGCTGCGAGATCCTGCACATCGCCATCGCGTTGCACGTTGAGATAGGCGAGGGTCAGCGGTGGTTGCGGGACCGTGGTTGCGGACCGCAGCAAACGGTCCGGCTCGAACGCCACCACGCCGCCGTTGTTGGACGCGAACACCGTGCCGCCGGGCGTCATCCCGGAGGTCGTGCTGTTGAAGTTCGCGTTCGACAGACCTTGCGACGGACCAAACGAGGTGAACCGTCGCGTATGCCGGTCGAACATCCAGAGCCCCGGATTGGCGAAGACCCACAGGCGACCTTGCCGGTCGACCTGCAGGTCAGTCAGGTCGGAAGCAAATACATCGTTGCTGTAATTGATGCTGTCGTCACGTTCGGCCCGTCCGCTGACATAGCGGTAATGTTCCAGCGTCGACCAGTTCGCCAGCCAGAAGCCGGTGTCGTCGAAGGCGAAGGAAAGTACTTCGTGGCGCGGTACGCCGGGCACGAACTGCAGCTTTCCGGTCGTGTCGTCCAGCCATTGCAGGCCGCCACCGCTGGCGTACCAGAGACGACCGGCGTGCCAGCTGATCTGATCCGGCAACAAGGTCGCGTCATCGTCCTGCGCTGACGGCACCGATGATACGGTCAGGTCATCCGGACCGACCACGAACAGGCCCTGCGACCAAGACGCAAAATAGACCCGCCCGTCACCGGCGGCGCACAGCAGAACCGGCCGTGTGACCTGCGCCCGATCGAGGCTGACAGCGCTGAGCTTGCCATGGTCGAACACATGCAACTGCGGTGGATCATCGATCCACAGGCGTCCGCGTTGATCTTCGGTCAACGACACCACCTGGCCGTGAATCCCCTGCACCATATGCTCGACCTGGCCACTGGTCATATCCAGCTTGTCGACCCAGCCATTTTCTCCACCCACCCACAAGCTGCCGTCGTGGCCCAGGTGGACCGATGTCGCCGCGATACCCGACAGGCTGTTGGGATCATCCGGAATGTGGGTGAAGCGCGCGAAACCGTTCCAGCCCGGCGGCAGGTAGCCGACGCTGGCGTTGTCAAAGGTGATCCACAGACCGCCCTCCAGATCGAGCGCGGTCTGCCAGGTCTTGTCTCCGGGCAGCCCCCCCGGCAGCAGCGGCTGGCCTTTGATCAGCTGCAGCTGGCCGTTCTCGCGCTGGAGCAGCACACCGTCGGCGGTGCCGATCCACAGTCGTCCCATGCTGTCGCGGGTGCTGCTCGTCACGCGGCTCGACGCCAGCTGCCGCGCCGCCAGCGGTCTCGCCACGCCGTCGCGGCCAATCATCAACAGCCCGCCCGAGACGGCGACGCGAACCTCGTCGGCAGCGCCATCGATCCGCCACACCATGCCGACATCGCCGTGGAATGCGGGATCGACCGGCACCCGATGCATGCTGCCGTCGGATTCACGCAGGTACAGGCCATCCTCCGTACCGATCCACAGCCGTCCATCGGCCTCGGCCAGCAGCGCGCGGGTCGGACCCAGCGAAGCGGCGTGCCTGCCGGCGATATTCAGCGGCACATGATCGAAGCCGGTGCCGTCCGGTCGCATCCGATCGAGTCCCGCCTGGGTCGCCACCCACACCACGCCATCGGGGGTCTGCGCGATGCTCCAGACTTCATTGCCGGCCAGACTGCTTGCCACCGCATCGTCGTGCAACCAGTGCCGGAAGCGTCCACTCTTCTGGTCGAGCAGGATCAGTCCGCCGGAAATGCCGCCGGTCCAGATCCGGTTGGCTCGATCGACCAGAATCGAAGACACCGCATTGGCCGGCATCGATTGCGGGTCGCCCGCCACCCGCCTGAACACCTTGAAGCTGACCCCGTCATAGCGCACCAGTCCGCCCACCGTGGCGAACCACATCATGCCGTCGTGATCCTGGGTCACCGCGTAGATCACGCCGTTGGGCAGGCCATCGGCCGCGCCATAGCGGCGAAACTGCGGCGTCGCCAGCGGGGTCGCGGCGGTACGGGCGGGAACGGCAGGCACGGCGTTTGCTGCAGCGCTTCCCGCAACGGGCAGCGACGCAGAAACAGCCAATACGGCATTCAGCACGAACGATGCGAACATGCGTACATTCCCCTTGCGGGCATCATGCCAAAACCAGCCTGATGCAGCGAGCGCAGTCTCGATCCGCGTCATGCGACCGGCCGGTGACGAGTCTGCTGTCATACCCAGGAGACCCGATGTCCCGACGCGTGCGATTGCTGATGACTGCGCTTGCCGCCGCCGCGCTGCTGTGGCTGCTGTTCGCCGCGGCCGAACGCGCGCTGGCGCTGGCACAGCGCTTCCTGGC
>JBDTZX010000020.1:0-1919 GCA_040004895.1 Rhodanobacter sp.
GCGCGCCACGTGATCTATGGCGAATCGCTGGTGTACAGCGGGCCGGTGTATCGCTCGATGACCATCGAAGGTGATGCGATCCGCTTGCACTTCGCCAGCCCCGGCAGTGCGCTGCAGATGCGCGGTGGCGTGCTGGCCGGCTTCACCATCGCCGCTGCCGATCGTCACTTTCATGCGGCAACCGCACGCATCGATGGCGACGACGTGGTGGTGCAGGCGACAGCAGTGAATGCGCCGGTTGCCGTGCGCTACGGCTGGAGCGAAAACCCCGCCGACGCCAATCTCATCGACGCGGCCGGTCTGCCGGCTTCGCCGTTCCGTACCGATCACTGGTGATCGAGGACATGACCATGACGCCTGCGCTTCGACGCCGCCTGTTGTTCCCACTGTTCGTCGGTGCGCTTGCATTCGTCAACCTCGCCCATGCCGCCACACCCCTGCCGAAGATCATCAGCGCGAACGGTCGGCACGAGCTGCTGGTAGACGGCCAGCCTTACCTGATCCTCGGCGCGCAGGTGAACAATTCCAGCAACTGGCCGGCGATGCTGCCGCAGGTATGGCCGGCGATCGAGGCGATCCACGCCAATACCGTGCAAGTGCCGATCGCATGGGATCAGATCGAGTCGGTCGAAGGCACATTCGATTTCAGCTTTCTCGACATGCTGGTGACACAGGCGCGCGAACACCACGTGCGGCTGGTGCTGCTGTGGTTCGCCACCTGGAAAAACAACGGGCCCAACTACGCGCCGGCGTGGGTGAAGCTGGACAACAAGCGCTTTCCGCGGGTGTTGAAGAAAGACGGTTCCACGCTCAATTCGATGTCGCCATTCGCCCGCAGCACACTGGATGCCGACCGTACCGCCTTCGTGGCGCTGATGAAGCACCTGCGCGGCATCGACGGTGACCAGCACACGGTGATCATGGTGCAGGTCGAGAACGAATCGGGTACCTACGGCACTGACCGTGACTACTCTTCCGCAGGCAACAAGCTGTTGCAGTCAGCAGTGCCGGCGGACGTGCTGGGCAAGCTGGGCAAGCCAGCCGGCAGCTGGACGCAGGTGTTTGGCGTGAATGCGCCGGAATACTCCTACGCCTGGGTGATTGCGCATTACATCGATCAAGTCGCTGCCGCCGGCAAGGCCGTCTACGACCTGCCGATGTATGCGAATGCGGCCTTGCGCGATCCGTTCCACCCGGGGCCACCGGGCGGCTATTCCAGTGGCGGGCCTACGGACAACGTGCTCGACATCTGGCGTGCGGCGGCGCCATCGCTGGATCTGCTCGCGCCGGACATCTACATGCACGAATACGCGAAGTACACCACCGTGCTTGATCGCTACCAGCGCGCCGACAACCCGCTGTTGGTGGGCGAGACCGGCAATGACGTGCCGTATGCGCGCTATCTGTTCGCCACGCTGGGCCATCAGGCGATCGGCTACTCGCCGTTCGGCATGGACTACACCAAGTACTCGAACTGGCCGCTGGGCGCGCGGAAGATCGACGCGGACACGATCAAGCCTTTCGCCGCCAACTACGAATTGCTGGCGCCGATGGGAAGCCTGATTGCAAAGCTCAGTTTCGAAGGCAAGGTCTGGGGCGTATCCGAACCCGATGAAACCCATCAGCAGGACATCGACATGGGTGACTGGCGCGCCCACGTCGGCTACGGCCAGCCGCAGTTCGGCATGGATCCGCCGAAGGGCAACGAGCAAAAACTTGGCGGCGCGCTGATCGCACAGCTGGGCAAGAACGAATACCTGGTCACCGGTTACCACGCACGCGTCGACTTCCTGCCGCCCAAGGGCCACGACGGCGAGCACTTCCTGTTCGCGAAGGTCGAGGAAGGTCGTTACGAGAACGGGCAGTGGCATTTCGTGCGCGAGTGGAACGGCGACCAGACCGACTACGGCCTCAACTTC
>JBDTZX010000029.1:0-6343 GCA_040004895.1 Rhodanobacter sp.
TTCGCTCGCGTGCGCGAACGCATCGACGAGCCTGAACTGGAGTTCGGCAGGGATGCGCCAGTGCTTATCGACGCACTGGAAGGCACAGAGCTGGCCGCCCGCCGCGGTGCCGCGATATGCCGCAAGCTGCTCAACTTCAGTCGCCGCGATGTGGCCCGTGCCGAGACGTTCGACATGATATCGACGGTCGAGGAACTGCGGCCGCTGCTGAAGCAGCTGCTGCCACCGACGATCCAGCTGGCCATCGATACGCCGACCAGCGAAATAGCCATCCATTTCGATCGCAACCAGTTCGAGCTGGCCCTGCTCAACCTGGTCAGCAATGCCCGCGATGCGATGCCCGACGGTGGCGCCTGCACGATCTCGATCAGCCGGCCATCGTCGTCGCTGGCCACGTTGTCGGTGCGCGATAACGGCGTCGGTATTTCCGAGCAGCATGTGCAGCACATCTTCGAACCGTTCTTCACCACCAAGCCGTCCGGCAGCGGCACCGGCCTCGGGCTCAGTGTGGTCTACAATCTTGTGCAGAGTGCCGGCGGCGAGATCGGGGTCGAGAGCGTGCCCGGCCACGGCACGATTTTCCGGATCAGCCTGCCTGTCGCATCCGCGCCTTCGGCAGAGACCATGGCGTTACGGCAGGACGATGTCGTGCACGTGCTGCTGATCGACGATGACGACGATCTGCGTGCCCTGCTCGCCGCCGCGCTGGAAAGCAGTGGATGCGTTGTCAGCGCGGTCGCCAGTGGCGCCGAAACCGAGCACTTCATGGCACAGGCAACCCGGATGCCCGAGGTGCTGGTCTGCGACCATCGCATGCCCGACACCGACGGCCTCACCTTGCTGCGCAAGCTGCGCGCGCGACTGCCAGACGTACCGGCGATCCTGATCTCGGCCTATCTGGAAACCGATGGGCTGCCGCCGGGCCAGGCCGATCCGCTCAGTGAACGACTGCCGAAACCCTTTGCACCCGACGTGCTGGCTGCCCGCGTTCACGCGGCGGCGAAACGCTATCGCGAGTCGGACGCAGCCGCGCCGGCCTGATGCGGCACGAACACATAGCCCTGGCCGGGCACGGCATTCAGCGGCAGCGGTTCACCGAGTACACGCAACACCTTCTTGCGTATCCGGTGAATCATCGAATCCAGCCGGTGTGGATCGTAGCCGTGGATGTTGGTGGTCAGCGCTCCGATCAGCGCATCGCGACTGATCACGATGTTGGGCGCCCGCAGCAGCGGCGCGAGCACACGGCTCTCGCTCTGGGTCAGTGCCACCGTCTGTCCAGCCGGCGACAGCAGGCACCAGCCACTGGCGTCCAGTCGCCAGCGCGGATTTGCCGCCTGTGTGGTCGATGCCATCGAGGGTTGCAGCCGCCGCGCCAGGCTGTGCAGTGTGGCCGCCAGCAGGTCGATATCGACCGGCTTGGAGAGATAGGCATCGGCGCCCTCGCTGAGCCCGCGGATGCGATCGGCGGTCTCGCCGCGCGCGGTCAGCATCACGATGCCGACACCTGTGTGCTCGGCGCGCAGCTGGCGCGCCACGTCGAAACCGCTGCTGTCCGGCAGTCCGACATCCAGCACCACGATGTCGGGGAGCTGGTGTTGGAACACACGGTCGAGCTCTGCCGCATGCCCGATCGCCTCCACCTTGAAGCCGAACTGTTGCAAGCTCGGTACCAGTACGCGGTCACGCAGCAACTCGTCGTCCTCCAGCAGCAGCACGCGCAGTGGCGCATGCAACATCGCGGGCATTTCGGGGAGAGGCATCGGACAGGTTCATCGGCGGATTGGCGAACCCAAGCATAGCAACGTCACGTAGCTGCAACGCGAGAGGGCCAGGCATATCGCCTGGCCCTCCGGATCGCTCGCCGCATTCAGCCTGTCAGGTCATTGATGGCCGGCGATGGCCGAGCCTTGCAGCCGGTTGGGCTGCACCTGGGTGCCGACCGGAATGCTCAGCAGATTGCCGAAGGCATCGGCCACCGGGAACGACTGGAAGCCATTGCCGTTGCTCTGCCACTCCAGCGCGTTGCTGGCCGGGTTCACCCACAGGATGTCGACCAGGCCATCGCCGTCATAGTCGCCAAGACTGGCCATGCTGTAGCTGGCGCCGATATTCATCGTGCGCTGCGCGATGACGTTTGCGCCGTCCATCAGCCACCACATCATCTGATGCGTCTGCGGACTGGTCCAGATCAGGTCGGTCTTGCCGTCGCCATTGACGTCGCCGGCACCGAACAGGGTGAAGTTCTTTGCGCGCCCGGCGATCTTGACCTTTGTGTAGCCACCATTGCGGTCGTTGATCCACAACTGCACGTCGTTGAGGAACATCTTTCCGCTGGTCCACACGATATCAGCGTAGCCGTCACCATTGACGTCGGCCAGGGTCGGGTTGTAGCCGGGTACGCCGGCCACCGACGGCAGCACGGTGGTTACTGGCAGGCCGGTATCCAGACTCAGATCGATCTTCATCCAGCTGAACTGCGAGTGCGCCGCATCGAACCAGAACAACTCCTGCGTACCACTGCTGTCGGCGATCGCCGAGCCCAGCAGATTCCAGCCAACCGGGTACGGTGTGCCGGCGGGATACGTGAAATAACCGCCGATACCGGTCGATGCCCACAGGAACAGGTTGTTGTTCGCATCGACCCAGGCGAGGTCGTCCACCTTCAGGCCGAGCACGTCGAAGGACGGTGCGAAGTTGCCGATCGAGCCGATGCGCATGCCCGGGTCGACTGCCTGCGGCAGGTTGTACAGCATCACGTTGCCTTTCATCGCCACCGACGAGAACACACCCTTGACCGGATCGACCAGGGCGATGTCGCTGTAGCCGTCGTTGCTGAAGAATGCATTCAACGACAAGTAGTCCGCTGGCGCGACGTGGTGGCCACCCTGCAACGGGCCGTTGTACTTGACCACCGCGTTCACCAGGTTGGTGACGTTGACGCTGCCCAGGCCAGTGGCCAGGTCGTAGCCTGCATTGGTTTGCCAGGCCGGTGCCAGCGTCTGCGAGCTGCCGTTGCCGCCTTCAATGATGCCGAACTGGTTGGTCAGCGTGCTGCTGCCGGAATAACAGCCGAGCGAACCGGTAAAGCACGGCTGCACGATGTCGCCGACAGTCACATCGTTGAACGCACAATTGCTGCCGACACCGGTACCGTTCGACGAATTGCACGCCTGCAGCATCGACGTGTTGGGTGCACCGTTGGTGCCGTATTCCTTGGCGGCGATGTTGTAGAACGCCGGCAGGATGTTGCCGCTGCGGTCACCAGCAGTCTGGTTGATCAGCGCCTGCACGCCAGCCATCGTCGGTGCCGCGAACGAGGTGCCGCCAGCGCTGTTGAAGTACACGTTGTCGGGGTTGCTGTAGTCGCAGGCGGTGCCGCCTTCATTCGGATCGGACATGCAGTAGATCAACGCATGGCCGAAGATGCCGTTGGCGGAGAACAACGACACATCAGGAATCGTGCGCTGCAGATGATTGGATGAACCGTAGATGCCTTCCTGCCACTCGGGTTGTCCATGCAGAAAACTGGAACCACCACCACCGCCGCCGACCTGCAGGTAGTCCTGGCCGCGACCGATGCCATCATTGCAGGCAGTGATGCCATCGGGATAACCCAGCAGGGTGTAGAGCACGCTGCTTGCACAGGAGTTGTTCCAGGTCTGCTCGGGGATATAGCTGATCGCGGACTGGTACAGCGCCTGGTTGGTAGCCGTCCAGTATTGGCTGAGCTTGCCGCGGTCGTTGAAGTCGGTACCGCCAACCGCCACCGCGGAAGGCGATGACGCCAGGCCGTTCGCGGCGGGCCCGTAGGTGGCGCCGAACAGCGCGCCCTGGTCGCAGCCGGCCGAGCCTGCGTCGCCGGTCGAGACGAACACGGTCGCACCCTGAGCGGCCAGCGACGACCAGAGTATGTCGGCGAGATTGGCGTCGTTGGAATCGTTCAGTTCGCAGGCGCCGTAGCTGAGGCTGAGAATCGGTGGCGCGGTCGGCGGCAGCCCATGCTCGCCGTCCTGCTGGTACAGGTTGGCCGCCAGCAGCGGTCCGAAATTGGCACCGACGTCCGCGCACGAGGCGAGCACGATGTTCGCATCCGGCGCCGCGGCGCCGGCCCATTCGACATCGAGCGCAGCCTCGCCCTCATCGCCGGTGATACCCGGATCCTGGCAGGAATCGTCGTTGGCGCTGTCGTTCGGATGCACGATGCTCACCGTGCCGGCGGCGTCGGCCGGCAGGAACGCCCGGCGAAACGCGGCGATGTCGGCGAGATTGACGTTAGTTCGCTCGAGCAACACGACGGTCTGCCCTGCCCCGCGGGTGCCTTTGCCCCACAGCGGCTTGACGTTGTAGACCTGGTTGAAGTCAGCCGGTGTCATGTCGTAGGTGATCTGGGTGTCGACCGTACCCGGCGGCACCGTGAACAGTGGTGTCGGCTTGCCATTGGCACCTGAGGCGACCTTCGACACCGTGTGCCACTGGCCGGATCTGCGGTCCAGTGCGACGGTGCCCACGTCGACATGTTGGGGCTTCGGAAAGAAATTATTCAACGACGCCACGCCCTGCACCACCAGCGTCAGCGCGGCGGGAATCTGCTGCGGGTCGAGATTGCCGAAGTGCTGCCTGCCGTCCATCGTGAAGCCGTGCAAGCGAGTATGGAACGCGCCCTGCACCGCGGCGACGTTGCCGCTGAAGCGGATCAGCATGCCGTCCGGCGACACCGAGCGCACGACCAGGCCCTGCGACGAGAGCCACTGCCTTACCTTGCTGATGTCGGCGGCAGCCGGACCGAACATCGAGCCGATCTGGGCCGGCGTCAGCCAGTGGTGAAAGTAGCGCGAACCCGGCCGGGTCAGCTCGCCGAGGTAGCCCTGGAACTGTCCCTCCTTCTCGTCGCTGCGCTTGAGCAGCAGAGTCATGCTGCCGATCGATGTTGCCGGCGACAGCGCGCCGGTATCGTATTTTTTCAGCAAGCTCGACAGCTGGCTGCCTGCCACGGTCGCGAGCTTGCCGTTGTCGATGCCGTTGTCGATGCGCGCCATGTCCGGCGCCAGATCCGGAAAATAGCCCTTGGGCAGCTGGGCCGGCGTCGCCGCCTGCGCGCTCCACGAAAGTGCACTGGTCAGCACCAGCCCGGCCATCGCATACCACGACCTGCCTGTGTCGATTCGCATATCAGTCTTCCCCGCTCGGTAATGGAAGCGTCATGGCGGACCGGATGCGATCGACGAACGGATCGCGCCTGGCCCCTCCACTGCATGGCGCACGTGGCTGCGTTCGGACGGGCAGCCACACCGGAATCTAAATCCGCCGCTCGCCGTTTGCACGCACCCGACCTCACCGCGAACTCACCGCGACCTCACCGCATCCTGGCTTGTCTTGCCATCCGGTCAGCGCACCGCTGCGCGGGCAAGTGACTCACGCATGGATGGCAAGACCTCGACATGCGTCGCGTCGCTGCAAGAAACACTGTCACCGGGACACCCCTGTCGCGGACATCGCCGGATTTGCTGATCGGTTCTGACCGGCTTTTTACCGTTGAATCGCAGCACATTCCGTTTCACCGACACACGTCGCATGCCATCACCTACTCCTAAAGACTGCGGCGTTGCATCGCGAAATGCCTATCGCGTGCGGTCAATGGCGCGTGCTGCCCATGCGGGGTCATGCTTACTCTTGCCATCAATCCAACGCGGAGGTGTGTCATGGCAAGCAGTGTGTATGAGGGTGACGACTGGGGTCTTGAAGGGACTGCCAAGTGGTGGTGGAAATACGTGATGCCGAATCCGGAAATCTTCTACAGCCAGATTCTGGCCGAGGCCGCGCGTTTGCGTTCGGCCGATCCCGAGCCGGCACCGTGGCTGCAGCGAGCGTCGGGCGAAGTGATGGAAGCCTTGGCGATGTTTCACGCGGCCGCTCGCATGGGCGAGCGCGAAGGTTCTGCCCGGCTCAAGCATGAGGCGTTCGCGCGACTCTCGCGCGCCGTCGCTTCACTGGGCAGCGAAGGCGGCTTCATCGGCATCGACCAGACCGGACCGATCGGTCCGCGCACGCATGCGAATGCCGGCGAGTCTCGCGCCAGCTAGATCACGGATCGTGCGGAAGGCAGCGGCGTCGCAGTCATGCGGCGCCGCTTTCGTATTTGCGGTTCGCGAGATGGTTTGGGTTGATGAGAGTGCCTTTCGGCCATCGAAAGGTGGTTGCACGCTGTGCTGACTGCGGCGAGCCGGTTCGATCAGCGGGTGCACTGACTCGCATGCGCCAGCCCGGACGAACGCGAGCTCGCGCCAGCATCTCATCTGCTGAGACACCTCCCCGGCTTAATGCCGCGACGCTTCCGGGGATC
>JBDTZX010000400.1:0-1912 GCA_040004895.1 Rhodanobacter sp.
TACGAAAGCCGTATTGGCTTATCGGATGAGCCGGACATAGCATGCAGCTCCGCCAGTCCACGTTGCCGCTCATCCTGCGAGGTCGCCATGTTCCGTTCCCTGTTGCCGGTCCTGTTAGCGCTGTTGCTGATTCCCGCGGCCGCCGCGGCCGCCGATGATTTCTGGCAGACGCCGACGATCCATGCCGCCGGCAAGATCCATCCATTGCCGCAGGCGGCGTACCAGCCCGATCGCAATGCCACCTACAAACTGGTATTCAGCCTGACCCGGGCATCCGACAAGCCGGACGAGGTGAATCCGTCGCTGGATCATGTGGCGCGTGCCGTGAACCTGTACGTCAACGCCGGGGTTCCGCTGAGCCATCTGAAGTTCGTGGCGGTGGCGGCCGGTCCGGCGACGGCTCTGGCCCTGAACGACGAGCAGTATCGCAAGCTGTACAAGGTGGCCAATCCGAACCTGCCGGTGATCGAGCAGTTGCGCAAGGTCGGCGTTGACGTGGCGGTGTGCGGGCAGGCGATGGCCGAACATCACTTCGAGTACAGCTGGAAGGATTCCCGCGTCACCCTGGCCTTGTCCGCGTTGACCACCATGGCCAACCTGCAGCAGCAGGGTTATTCGCTGATGCCGTTCTGATGCCAGGCGCATCGGTATCTTCCGTGACGCGACGTCTTCTTCTCGGCGGCGTGCTGTCGATCGCCTTCGCGGCCAGCGCGACCACCGGCCAGAAGGACGACTATCTGCCGCCGTGGAATCCGCCGCCGGCGGGACTGCAGTTCAGCGTGCCGCCGGTGGATGCGATCGCCGACCTGCACGGCGATATCGTTGACCCTCAACTCACGGTGTTCTTCGCCGGCAACCAGTTCATGGTGGTGCACGACCTGCTGGCGGCATTCACCCGGCAGCACCCGCAGTATCAGCGGATCTATGCGGAGACGCTGCCGCCGGGGATCCTGGCCAAGCAGATCGAAGGTGGCGTGCTGGTGATGGGCAACCTGCGCATCACCCTGAAACCGGACGTCTATACGGCCGGAAAAGATGCGATTGCGCAGAACCAGCAGAAGCATGGATGGTTCGCCGAGAGCTACGACTACGCACGCAATCCGCTGGCAATCATGGTCGCCAAAGGCAATCCGAAACACATTTCCGGACTGGCCGATCTCGGCCGTGCGGACGTGCGGGTCAGCATGCCGAACCCGGCCTGGGAAGGCATCGCGAAGCAGATCGAGGCGAGCTACCGCAAGACCGGTGGCGAGGCGCTCGACCACACCATCATGGACGCCAAGGTGAAGGACGGCAGCACCTTCCTCACCCGCATCCATCATCGGCAGTCGCCATTGCGCGTGTTGCAGGGCGAGTCCGATGCAGCGCCGGTGTGGTCGACCGAAGCGTATTTCCAGCAGCAGGTGCTGCATCGTCCGATCGAGACGATCGACATACCCGCCGCCGAGAACGCCATCGCCACCTATACGGCGGCACGCATGAAGAACGCACCGCACGAACAGGCCGCCAGGGATTTTCTGCTGTTCATGCAGAGCCCTTCCGCGCAGGCGGTCTATCGCAAATACGGCTTCTTGCCGCCACGCTGAGGAATCGAGATGTCGCCAGGGGGCCTGCTACGCACCGCGCTGGGTTGCATGTTTGTCACAGGGTTGCCGGTTGCCGGCGTGCAGGCCACCGATGCGGCGACGATCGTGAGCCAGGGTAACGGCAAGGGCGCAGCGCCCTGCCTGGCCTGCCACGGTGCCGATGGCGGCGGCCAGGCTGCTGCGGGCAATCCTCGACTGGCTGGTCTTGATGCCGCGTATTTGCGCAAGCAGCTCGACGACTTCGCCAGCGGCACTCGCGTGAATCCGGTGATGAGCGCGACCGCGGGTGCGCTCGGCGACGACGAACGCCAGGCGCTGGCGATCTA
>JBDTZX010000458.1:0-6336 GCA_040004895.1 Rhodanobacter sp.
TCATGCTGTAGCCCTCGGCCAGGCCCCACACGCCGCCGCTGGTGCCGCAGTCGACATAGTTGATCTTCTTGTCGCTGTATGTGGCAGCCCGACGCAGCGTGTCCTTGTAGTTGGAGTTGCCGCCATCGATGACGGTGTCGCCAGGCTCGAGCTGTGCCAGCAATGCCTCGACGGTGTCGTCGGTGATCTTGCCCGAAGGCACCATCAACCAGACCACGCGCGGTGCCGGCAACGACTTCACCAGTGCCTGCAGCGAATCGGCCGAGGATGCACCCTTTGCTTCGAGAGCCTTGCGCGCGTCGGCGTTCGGATCGAAGCCGGTGACCTTGTGTCCGCCCTGCAGCAGACGTTCGGCCATGTTCGCGCCCATGCGCCCCAGACCCACCATGCCAAGTTCCATATGTTGTCCTTGAAGTGAAGTGACGTTCGATCAAACGATGAGTCTACGCAGGCCTGCGATAAGCCGGCGTGACCGCAATTTCCTGCGAACCTGCGGGCGACTTCAACGCTCCAGCCAGCGCTTCAGTCGGGCCAGGATCTTCGGCGTCAGGCGGGTGCCGTTGTACGCCTTGGCCGCCTGGCGAATCGCCTCGGCCTGGGTCGGATACGCGTGGATCACCCTGGCCAGCGTGCGCAGCCCGACGCCCGCGACCATCGCCAGAGTGATTTCATTGATCATGTCGCCGGCGTGACGCGCAACGATGGTGGCGCCCAGGATGGTATCGGTGCCGTCGCGGATGTGGATCTTGACGAAGCCGTCTTCTTCGCTGTCGGTCACCGCGCGGTCGATCTGGTGCATCGGCACGGTGAAAGTCTTGACCGGAATGCCGCGCTGGTTCGCCTCGCGCACGTACATGCCGACGTGCGCGATCTCCGGGTCGGTATACGTACACCACGGTATGACCAGCTTGCTCAGGCGCTGTCGCCCATGCAGCAATGCGTTGTGCACCACGATGCGCGCCGAAGCTGCCGCGGTGTCGGTGTATTGCTCCTGCAGGCAGACGTCGCCGGAGGCATAGATGCGCGGGTTGCCGGTGCGCAGGAAATCGTCGACCCGGATGCCGGTTTTTTCGTCGTAGTCGATGCCAGCCTTTTCCAGATCCAATCCCTGCACGTTGGGCAGGCGGCCGACGCCGGTGAGGATTGCATCGACGGCCACCGTGCTGTGGTAGTCGTCGCTGACCAGATCGACCAGTTTCTCGCCGTTCTGCACGCGCACGCCGACGGCGCGCGTATTGAGCCGCACCTCGATGCCGTCGCGGGTGAAGGCATCGGACAGGATCTGCGCGGCGTCGCGCTCCTCGCGTTCGAGGAACAGCGGCATGTCCTGCACGATGGTGACTTTCGAGCCGAGCCGGCGGAACGCCTGCGCCAGTTCGCAACCGAGCGGACCACCGCCGATCACCAGCAGCCGTGGCGGCAGTTCGGTGAGGTTGAACACGTTCGCATTGGTCAGGAAGCCGGCTTCCTTCAAGCCCGGGATCGGCGGGATGTGCGGCCGCGCACCGGTGGCGACCATCGCCCTGTCGAAGGCCAGCGGCTGGTCGTTGACAGTCAGCGAATCGGTGCCGGTGAAGCGCACATTGCCGAAAAACATGTCGATGCCTTTCGCCGCCAGCCGGCGTACCGAAGCGTCGCCGCTGAGGTGGCCGCGGATGCGTCGCACGCGCTCCATCGCGGCGGCGAAATCCACCTCGACATGATCCGGCGCCCTGGCGCCATAACGCGCGGCGTCGCGCATTTCGGCATATACGCGTGCGGTGCGAATCAACGCCTTCGACGGCACGCAACCGGTATTCAGACAGGTGCCGCCGATCAGGTGACGCTCGATCAGTGCGACCCTGACGCCAAGTGTGCTGGCCAGTTCCGCGGCAGCCAATCCGGCGGGACCCGCGCCGATGATCGCCAGCGCATAGCGCCCGTCGGGTTTCGGATTGACCCATCCCTGCGGATGCACTGCCGCAAGGTGCTGGTCTTCATAGCCGTCCAGCGGCGTGCGGGCGGAGGCATCGAACGATGGCGACATCAGTGTGCTCCGGTGGCAACGGTCTGCTGCAGCCAGCCGCCTTCGAAGCCGGCGCAGCGCAGGCCATCGCGGATGTAGCGGCAGTCATGCAGCAGATTCCAGATCTGCCCGCTGCGATGGTTCTCGATCATCAGCACCACGATGCCCTGATCGAGTCCGTAGTGGCCGGCGGAAATCCACGGCGCATCGCCCGCACCGACCGATACGTTGAAGCCGCCTACCAACCGTCCGTCGACCAGGATCTGCGGGTAGCGTTGCAGCATGTTGCGCAGGGCGCCCAGCACGATCTCCGGCGCAAACGGCAGCGCGGCCAGCACCGCCGGCGTCGACAGGGTGCCGTCGTCGGGGCCGTACGGCACGCCACGCGCGGCATAGCCGAACAGCCGGCGATTCTCGTTTTCGACGTCCGGCATTTCATCGCTGGGCCCATCGCCCGCGGACAGGCCCCAGCAATTCTCGTCGTAGCCGGTGAACTCGTGCGGATTGAACTGGGTGTAGCGGCGCTGGATGAAGACCGCGTTCCGGCTGTTCTCGAAATAGTCCGATTTCTTTTCGCGCATGAAAGGATCGCGGATGCCGCGCAGGTCGATCCACGCGTGCGAGAACTGATGCACGAACAACGGTCCGGCATACAGATAGTCGTAGCCGTAGAGATTTTCCCACTGGTAGGTGGCAGTCCACGCCTTGTAGCAATCGCCATCGACCGGAAACGTGGGTGAGCCCATCGCCAGCGCGTAGAGCACGATCGCCTCGCTGTAACCCTCCCAGCCGTAGTGCAGGAATCCGCACTCCGGTTTCCAGCCCTGCCGGATGGTCGCGCTGTCGTCCCGCGACCAGCACCAGTCGACGCGTCGATACAGTGCGTCGACGATGCTGCGCAATTCGGTTTCGTCCGGCGTGTCGGCACTGAAGTACATGCCGGCGGTGAGCATGCCGGCGATCAGCAGCGCGGTGTCGATCATCGACAGTTCGGACTGCCACACGCGCACGCCGCTGTGGATGTCCAGAAAGTGGTAGTAGAAACCCTTGTAACCGGTGGCCGTGGGCGAGCCACTCTGGTCACTGTCGCGGAAGAACCGCAAGGCGGCCAGGCTGCGCGCAATCGCGTCTTCTCGCGACATCCAGCCACGCTCCACCGCCACCGGGTAAACCGATAGCGCGAAACCGACCACCGCGATGCTGACCGGCGAATTTTCGCGCGAGGTATCGGCCACCAGGCCGTTCGCCGGATTCACCGTCTGCAGGAAGTAGTCGAAGGCGGCATGCTGCAGACGATCGAGCAGGGACAGGTCGTCGAGCGCGGCTAGCTGGGTCATTGCAGGTTTCCAGACATCAGGACCATTCGGTTCGCAGGTACTTGCGTGAACTCGTCCGTCGCGACCGCTGTGTGGTGCAGTGTCATTGCGGCCGATGAAACCCAAGGGTCGCACGGCCGGCACGTGACGGCCAGAACAGGATGCCGCGCCACGTGCATCGGATGCGTATACAACCGGACAGGACAATTTGCCCGGGAACCACGCCGACACCGGTGCTGTCCGTCGATTTCACACGCACCGACACTTGACAATCGTAGGCTAGACGTTTTCGCCGCATCACCAGTGCAACACCGCCGTGCAGGAGTGCCTCCGTCCATGTCAGACCGTCGATCACCGCCGCGCCGCACACCGCGCATGCTTCTGTCCAATGGTCGTCATACGGTCATGCTGGGTGCCACGGGCGCGGGCTTCAGCCGATGGAAGAACCTGGCCGTCACGCGCTGGCGCGAAGATCCCACCGGCGATCCGTGGGGCAGCTATCTGCTGCTGCGCGATGAGGAGAGCGGCGAGACCTGGTCAGCGACGCCGCAGCCGTTCGGCGCCCGCACAGCGGATGACACGGTGCATTTCGAACCGGGCTGCGTGACATTCCAGCACCGGCACGGCAGTGTGCACGGCACGCTGGAGGTCGCCGTCGCCAGCGATTCCGATAGCGAACTTCGCCGGCTCACCCTGACCAATCAGGGTGAGGCCGTGCGCATTCTCTCGGTGACGACGTACGCGGAGCTGGTGATCGGTCCGCGTGGCGCCGACGATGCGCATCCGGCGTTCTCCAAGATGTTCGTGCAGACCGAATGGGAGGCTGGACAACGCCTGCTGCTGGCCACCCGCCGCCGCCGCGCGGATAGCGAAACACCGGTGTGGGCCGCGCACGCGCTGCGCGTCGAAGGCGCATCCGTCGATGCAACCAGCGAACACGAAACCGATCGTTCGCGCTTTCTCGGTCGCGGGCACGGCCTGCGTCAGGCCCAGGCGATGCTGCCCGATGCGGTACTGTCGGACACCACCGGCTGCGTGCTCGACCCGATTTTCAGCCTGCGTCGGCAGGTAACGCTGGCCCCGGGCGCCAGCGTGCGGCTGCTGAGCTGGCTGTGCGTGGCCGATACACGCGAGGCTGTACTCGAAAAGGGTACGCAACTCGACGATGCCGATGCTGCACAACGCTTGATAGACGACGCGATGCGTCAGGCCGCTTCCACGCGAAAACAATTCGGCATCGACGGTACGCATGCCGCGCGGCTGGCGGAGTGGACCGATGCCTTGCTGATCAGCGACCCGACCTGGCGGGCGCCGGTGCAGGACCTGTCGCGCGGCCGCGGCGGCCCGCCGACGCTGTGGGCCGCGGGCATCTCCGGCGACCGGCCGATCCTGCTGGTACGCATCGACAGCATCGACCAGCTGCACGATGTGCAGGACGCGCTGCGCGCGCAGGACTATCTGCGCAGCCAGCAGCTGGCCATCGACGTGGTGCTGCTGAATACCGCCGGCGACGTCGACGCGCTGCAACGAGCGCTCGATCCGCTGGCCACGGCGCAGCAGGCACGCCTCAAGGGTGACGCTGCGCTGCCCAAGGCCGAGCTGTTCGTACTGCGTGACCACGCGATCAGCGACGACCTGCGCGGCGGCCTGCTGACGGCCGCACGCGTTCTGCTCGACAGCGCACATCCGGCACCCGGCGCCGCCCTGCCGGCGCAGACCGATCCGTTGCCTGCACCGATCCGCGCCACTGCGGCGGCATCCGCTGCGGAGAATTCAACGGTCGGCGAACTGGAATTCTCCAACGGCAACGGCGGCTTCACCGAGGAAGGCCGCGCCTATCGGATCGAGCCCGGCGACCAGCGCTGCACACCCGCGCCGTGGGTCAACGTGGTCGCCAATCCCGCCTTCGGCTTTCTGGTCTCGGCCGAAGGCGGCGGCTACACCTGGTCGCTCAACAGCCAGCAGAATCCGCTGACGCCGTGGCCGAACGATCCGGTCAGTGACAGCCCGCACGAGGTGCTGTACCTGCGCGACGAAGAAAGCGGTGCGCTTTGGAGCGCCACCGCGCTGCCGATCCGGGTCGCCGGTGCCGCCTATGTCGCCACGCATGGCAAGGGCTGGAGTCGTTTCAGCAGCGACGCCCACGGTATCGGCGTGGAACTCACCCAGTACGTGCCCACCAGCGATACCGTGAAACTGTCGCGGCTGTGCGTAGCCAATCGCTCCGACCGCATGCGCCGGCTCTCAGTGACCGGCTATGTCGAATGGGCACTCGGCGCAAACGGCACGACGCCGGCGCCATTCGTGATCACCGCGCGCGACGAAACGACCGGCGCACTGTTCGCGCGCAATCACTGGCGACCGGACTTCGGCGATCGGGTGGCTTTCTTCGACATGCGCGGTCAGCAGCATTCGATCAGCGGCGACCGCGGCGGCTTTCTGGGCGCATGGGGCAGCGTGGCGCAACCTTCCGCACTGGGCAGCGACGCACCGCTGTCGGGCCGGCTCGGTGCCGGAATCGATCCGTGTGGCGCACTGCAGACGCGGATCGAACTGCCGCCGCACACCCAGATCGAATTGCTGTTCACGCTGGGCGACGCCGCCTCCGATGTGGAAGCGCAGGCGCTGGTCGCCCGCTATCGCGAGACCGATCCGGACAGCGTGCTGGCCGACGTCGCCGCGCAGTGGATCGGTGTACTCGACGCCGTGCAGGTGCAGACGCCGGATCGCGCGCTGGACATCCTGCTCAACGACTGGCTGCTCTACCAGGTACTCGGCTGCCGGATATGGGCGCGCACGGCGTACTACCAGGCCAGCGGTGCGTACGGCTTCCGCGATCAGCTGCAGGACGTGATGGCACTGTGCGTCAGTCGCCCCGATCTCGCGCGCGAACATCTGCTGCGCGCCGCCGGCCGCCAGTTTGCCGAAGGCGACGTGCAGCACTGGTGGTTGCCGCCCGCTGGCCAGGGCATCCGCACGAAGATCAGCGACGACCGCATCTGGCTGGCCTACGTC
>JBDTZX010000128.1:0-1907 GCA_040004895.1 Rhodanobacter sp.
GTGAGCAGCAGGTTGGCATCGTTGGGGTGCGCGTCGAGCCAGCCTTCGGCGCGGCGCAGACGTGATTCGATGTCATCGCCGGGCAGCGTGCCGTAGGTTTCGATCAGCTGCGGCGACCATTCGCGACGCAGTGCGGATTCCAGTTCGTCCATCGCCGGCAGCACCAGGCCGAAACCGGAAGCGCGTCGCGCGTAGGCGTCGATTGCCGCAGGTACGCGGCGTTGTGACTTCGGCAACTGCGACCACAGCGTGTTGAGCACGGCGCCATCGCCTGCTGCTTCGATCGATGCCACCAGCACCTTCGCTTCGAGCGCGGCATAGCCACGCGTGCCCAGCGCGCCACTTTTCTGCAACGGGTCGAGCGCGTCGCGGGCACGGCGCGCATCGCCGCTGGCCAGCGCCGCCAGTGCCAACTCGCGCCAGCCGGCGGGCGTCAGCGTGCCCTTGTCGGATTCCGGCGCCAGCAGCGACAGCGCTTCGGCCGGCTTGCCATCGCGGCGCAGCACCCGGGCACGCAGCACGCGTGCCGCCTGCGGCGCGGATTGCGAGGCCTGATTCAATGATTCGAGTGCGCGCGCATGTTCACCGCGACGCGAGGAAGCCTCGGCCGAGGCGAGCAGTGCCGGGCCGCGCAGACTGTCCAGCCGCGACGCACGATTGAGGTCGCGCTCGGCATCGCCGTGACGGCCTTCGATCAGCGCAATCAGACCGTCGCCCATGCGCTGCTGGCTGAGCCGGCGATGGCGTCGCGATAAAGCGCCGAAGGGCCAGCGTGCCACGCGCCAGAGCACGGTGAGCAATGCCCACGCGAGCAGCAGGATGACGAGCGTGGCGACCACGGTGGTTTCCGCGCGCCAACCATGCAATCGCACCAGCACGTAGCCGGGATCTTCCGCCACCCAGTGCCAGCCGAACGCCGCCAGCGCGGCGATGATCACCAGCAGCAGCATCCACCGCCACAACGTCATGGCCTGGTCCCGACCGCCGGTTTCGGCGTGCTGCCGGAAACGGCTGGCGCGGATTCATCGGCACCGGCCTTGAGCACGTGCACCGCCCGCAGATTGTGCAGTTCGGTCAATGCGGCACCGAGTTGCACGGCGTCGCCGGATGGTGCGGTGGAGACCAGTTGCCGGATCGCAGCCTGAACCTGCTGCACGGATGCCGCGTTGCCGTCGAACTGGTTTGACAGCGCCAGGCTCACGCGTTGCAGGGCGGCGACATAGGCACGGCTGTCGTAGGCGAGCAGCGCCGACTGCGCCTGCGCCAGATCCAGCGCCGCCAGCTCACGCGCGAAGCGCGCATCGGCCACCGCGAGCGGCGCACCGTTGTCGCGTTGCACGTTGACCACGCTGGCCAGCGCATGGCCGATGCGCGACCAGGCATCCGGCGCCTGCGCGGTGTTCGGTGCGTCGAGCGGCTTCAGTGGCAACTGTCCCAGCGCGCCACGCAGTTCGGTCAGCTGCTGCAGGGCATGGTCCTGCGTGGCCGGCTGACTTTTCGCCAGCGCCTCGCGTTCGGCACCGATGCTCTGGCGCAAACCGGAGAACGCACCATCGTTGAGCGCCGCCACCGCCTGGTCGGCCAGCGCGTACGCGGCGGCGGCACCTTGTGCGTCATGGAACAGCGTGTAGCGTTCGCCGCCCATGCGCAGCAGGGATTCGGCTTCGTCCAGCAAGGTGGTGTCGTGGCCGGAGATGCTTTTCTCGGCGAGCTTCGCCACCGCGTCCTCGAGATTGCGCGTGCGATCGGATTGTCCGAGCAATTCCTCGCGCAACGAACGGTTGACCTGCGCCGCATCGTTCAGCCGCTGGTTGATGCTGCCGCGTTCGCTGCTGACGCCGGCCAGGCTGGCCTCCAGCGCGGCGACGCGTTGCTGCAGCGTGGCGACGTTCTGGCTGTCCGCGACG
>JBDTZX010000210.1:0-1905 GCA_040004895.1 Rhodanobacter sp.
CTCATGGTCACTGCAGCGTTGACGGTCGCCTTGCTGGGCGGATGCGCGTCCACTTCGATGAAAGGTGCATCCGCATTAGCTTCAGCCGCGCGCGACGGCAGCAGTCTGGCGAACGCCATCGTGATCAATGCAGCGGATGAATCGACGGGTGTTGCAGCGGAATACAAGTGGATCGCCGAGCGATTCCCTGGCTACACGCGCGGTCAGCAGGCACTCCTGAACGAAGGTGGCCGTTTCTACGATGAGATCGACTTCAGCGCTGCTTCCGGCGAAAAAAAGAAGATCTATTTCGATATCAGCAATTTCTTTGGGAAGATGTGAACGTCAGTGGGGCGTTCGAGATGGTGGCTACTCTGTTTCTGAATCCAGGCAGCTTGTCTCATCCGTCCCCCCGCCTCAAGCGCATCATCAGAATGAACTGCGAGAAGGTCGCAAGCCTTCTTGCGCGCATCCGCGAGATTTTCGCGTTTCGAGAACAGTCATGAGCCATGAATTCAAGGTTGGCGATCACGTACGCTGGAACTCCGAAGCCGGCCAGGTGAGCGGCAAGATCATCAAGGTGCATGTGCGCGACACCGACTACAAGGGCCACACGCACCGCTGCAGCAAAGCCGATCCGCAATACGAAATTGCCAGCGACAAGACCGATCACATCGCCATGCACAAGGGCGCGGCGCTGCACAAGATCGACTGAACGATGACGAGCGCCAACGATCCGCACACAATCTGGACGATCGGCCACTCCACCCGAACGCTGGAAGAGTTTCTCGGGCTGCTGACCGCGCATCGAATCGAGGCGATTGCGGATGTGCGCAGCTTTCCCGGTTCCCGGCGTTATCCGCATTTCGCGCGTGACGCGCTGGCTGAAACACTGCCAGCAGACGGCATCACCTATCGATGGCTACCCGGACTTGGCGGCCGCCGGAAGGTGCGACCGGGTTCACCGAACACGGCGTGGCGCAATGCCTCGTTTCAGGCGTATGCCGATCATCTGGACAGCACTGAATTTGCCGAGGGTCTCGACGAGCTGATGGCATTGGCCGCGGTCGGACGCACTGCGCTGATGTGCGCCGAGGCGGTGTGGTGGCGTTGCCACCGCTCGCTGATTTCCGATGTACTGAAGCTGCACGGCATCGAGGTGATCCACATCATCGACGCCAGACACAGCACAACGCATCCGTATACTTCGGCATCGCGCATTGTGGATGGACGGCTGAATTACGCATTGCCGCAGGGCGATCTGCTGTAGGAAGCTGTTCGTCGTCAACGGCGGATGCAGGGCAAGAACGCCCCACACCCATTTCTCTGCCCGGCATGGCCGGGTAGAGGACAAAGAGATGCGACCTACTCCGTCTTGATCGGGTGCCCGCCGAACTCGTTGCGCATCGAGGCCAGCAGCTTGTCAGCGAAGGAATCGTCGTCGCGCGAGCGGTAGCGTTCCATCAAGGAAATGGTGATCACCGGAATCGGCACGCTCAGTTCCATCGCCGCATCCACCGTCCAGCGGCCTTCGCCGGAATCGACGACATAGGGCGCGATGCCCTTCATCTGCGGGTTCTTGCCCAGCGCGTCGGTAGTGAGGTCGAGCAGCCATGAGCGCACCACGCTGCCATAGCGCCAGATCTCGCCGACCTGATGCAGGTCCAGATTGAAATCGGTCTTGTGCTTGAGCAGCGAGAAGCCTTCGGCGTAAGCCTGCATCATTCCGTATTCGATGCCGTTGTGGACCATCTTGGTGAAGTGGCCGGCGCCCACCTCACCGACGCGACCCCAGCCCTGGTCCTTGCCCGGCGCCAGCGTCTGGAAGATCGGCTTCAGCGTGTCGATGACCGGCTCAGCGCCGCCGACCATCATGCTGTAGCCCTCGGCCAGGCCCCACACGCCGCCGCTGGTGCCGCAGTCGAC
>JBDTZX010000236.1:0-6289 GCA_040004895.1 Rhodanobacter sp.
CGCGCGGACGCTTCAAGGTCTATCTGGTCGACGAAGTGCACATGCTGTCGAAGAATGCTTTCAACGCGTTGCTGAAGACGCTGGAAGAGCCGCCACCGCACGTGAAGTTCCTGCTCGCCACCACTGATCCGCAGAAGCTGCCGGTGACGGTGCTGTCGCGCTGCCTCAAATTCAATCTCAAGCGTCTGCTTCCCGAGCAGATTGCCGGCCAGATGCGGCACATCCTGGGTGCGGAAAACATCGCCTACGAAGACAGCGCGATTGGCGAACTGGCACGCGCGGCGGATGGCTCGCTGCGCGACGGCTTGTCGCTGCTGGATCAGGCGATCGCCTACGGTGGCGGCGCCCTGCATGCCGACGACGTGCGCACCATGCTTGGCAGCGTGGCACGCGGGCAGGTGCTGGGCGTGCTCGATGCACTTGCCGGCGGCGATGCCGAAAGGTTGCTTGCCGAATGTACGCAAATCGCCTCGTACTCGCCGGATTTTGGCGGTGTGCTCGACGATCTGGCCAGCGTGCTGCACCGGCTGCAACTGATCCAGCTGATTCCGGGCTACAAGCCGGAGGAGGGAAGCGACGACGATGGCGCACTGGCCGAACTGGCTGGTCGCATGTCGCCGGAGGATGTGCAGCTGTACTATCAGATCGCCACTGCCGGTCGACGCGATCTCGCACAGGCACCCGACGCACGCACCGGTTTCGAAATGGCGATCTTGCGCATGCTGGCATTTCGCCCCTGCGACGCGGGGCCATCGACGCAGGTGGATCGCCCTCTTGCTGCCAATGCGCGGCTGAGTGTGTCACGACCATCCGCCAGCGCCGAGCCGCGTCCGACCCCGAAGGCGAGCGTGCCAGCATCGATTCCCCCAAGCGATGAATCGCGGGCGTCCACGCCAGCGGTTGTTGCGGTCGATCCGGTGGCGCGTGATGCCAGTGGGCTGCCGAACTGGGAGGCGCTGATCGCTCGTGCCGGGCTGCGCGGTCCACTGGGTCTTCTGGCCCAGAATGCGGTGCTGCGCGAACGGGATGGACAGACTCTGGTCCTAGCCTTGCAGGGCGCTCACATGCATCTTGCGGTTGAACCGATGGTCAGCCAGATGGAAGAGCGCTTGAGTCAGGCACTGGGCGAGCGCATACGTCTGCGCTTCGTCGGCAATGCGCAAGGCACCATCGCGGAAACTCCGGCTGCGCGTGCCGTGCAGGCGCGCGATGCCGCGCAGTCGGCAGCCGAACGGGCGATCGAAGGTGATCCGTTTGCGCAGTCTCTCAAGCGCGAATTTGGCGCACACGTCGTGCCGCAATCCATCAAATCCGTTGAAAATTGAGGTGGCATTCCAATGATGAAAGGACAAATCGGCCAGCTGATGCAGCAAGCCCAGCGCATGCAGGAAGACATGAAGCGCGCGCAGGAAGAGATTGCCAGGCTGGAAGTCACCGGCACGGCGGGCGGCGGCCTGGTCAGCGTGGTGATGACGGGTGCCCACGAAGTCCGGCGCGTACAGATCGATCGGCAAACCTTTGCCGACGATCCCGAGATGGCCGAGGACCTGGTCGCGGCGGCAGTCAACGATGCGGTGAACAAGGTGGCCGAAGTCAGCCAGAGCAGGCTTGGCGGCGTTACCGCCGGGATGAACCTGCCGGCAGGCTTCAAGATGCCGTTCTGACGGGAGCGCAGCGCGGGCATCCGATGCCCGCACCTAAGTTGCGCTCCTCTCGTCGCCGCATCCGCTGCTGTACGCCACCTGCAAGGGACACCATGAGTACCGGCTCTCCTCTCCTCACCGAGCTGATCGAAGCACTGCGCTGTCTGCCTGGGGTGGGCGGCAAGAGTGCGCAGCGGATGGCCTTCCATCTGCTGGAGCGTGAGCGCGAGCGTGGACTGAAGCTGGCTGGCGCGCTGGAGCAGGCGATGCAGCGCATCGGACGTTGCGACCAGTGCCGGAACTTCAGCGAGGACCGTTTGTGCACGCTGTGCGCAAACGGCAGCCGCGATCGACAGATCCTGTGCGTGGTCGAATCGCCAACCGACCTTGCCGCGATCGAGCAGGCAACCGGTTTTCGCGGTCAGTATTTCGTGCTGATGGGCCGGCTCTCGCCGCTGGATGGACTGGGGCCGGAGGAACTCGGGCTGGCGCAACTGGCGCATCGATTGGGTGAGGGCGAGATCGAGGAAATGATCATTGCCACCAATCCCACCGTGGAAGGCGAGGCCACCGCACATTACCTGGCGCAACTGGCGCGTGCCGGCGGTGTGCGGCCGACGCGGCTGGCGCATGGCGTGCCGCTGGGCGGCGAGCTGGAATACGTCGATCGCAGTACGCTGGCGCATGCTTTCGGCGGTCGCCAGACGCTGGACTGACGTTGATGAATGTCGAGACCGTCCTGTCGCTTGAGATTCCCGGTCCAGACGAGTATCGCGCGCTGCGGCTTGCTGCCGGCTTGAGCCCGATGAGCGAAGCAGCCGCTGCACAGGGACTTCCTTCGAGCTGGTGCGCGGCATGTGTGCGCGTCGAGGGCAAGTTGATCGGCATGGGACGCGTGGTTGGCGACGGCGGCTGTTTCTTCCTGGTGGTCGATATCGCCGTGAACCCCGCCTGGCAAAAGCAGGGCATCGGCAAACGCATCATGTCCGCGCTGGTCGGGCAGCTGCGGTCACGTGCACCGTCCGGCGCCATGATCGGTCTGTTTGCCGACGGCGAAGCCTACCGTCTCTACCAGCAGTACGGTTTTCGACTGGTGGCCCCGGCAGCGCAAGGTATGCTGTTGCGACTTTAGCGACGCGGACTTCAGCATGGGCGAGACCATCTTCAGCAAAATCATCCGGCGCGAAATACCGGCCGACATCGTCTACGAGAATGAGGACGTGCTGGCCTTTCGCGATCTCAATCCGCAGGCCCCGGTGCATGTGCTGTTCATTCCGAAACAGCCGATCGCAACACTCGACGACGCGAAGCCCGCCGATGCGGAATTGCTCGGCAAGCTGCTGCTCGCCGCTGCGGAGTACGCGAGGCAGCAGGGTTTTGCCGAGCAAGGGTACCGAACCGTGATCAATTGCAACGAGCATGGCGGGCAGACCGTCTTCCACCTGCATGTGCATCTGCTGGCGGGACGACCCATGCGCTGGCCACCGGGCTGAATGTTCCGCGCAGCAGCCGACTGAAATTGAAGACGCCGGCTTTGAGCCGGCGTCATGGTCCATCCTGGAGTGCTTTTTACTTGTGCGGTGGCGGTGGCGGCGGTCGCACCACGATGACTCGGGGACGTCCGCCCCAATACGGGTTGCCCCAACCGCCGTATCCATAGCCCGGGCCCCAGCCTGGACCCCAACCTGGACCCCAGAACGGATCGTAGTAGCCGGGGTATCCCGCCATCACCGAACGTTTCGGCCACAGGTAGACCACGTCCGCGTCGACGCGAGGATAGGCGTAGTCGTAGTCACCGACCTTTTCCGATACGGTCCCGTGCAGGGTGCCGGTCACCGTCACCTCGCGTCCGCGGGTGAAGACTTCCGGATCGTAGAAGCCGCTACGGCAAGCGACGAAGCGGCCCTGATTGTCGCCGGCGTTCCCGCCTTCGGGACGCGCCTGTCCATCCAGCGGACGCGACATCAGGTAGAAACAGGTCTGTTGCGCACCCGGTTCGGTCTTGATGATCTGCCCGCCCCAACGCACATGCGTACCGCCGGCACCGCCCTGCTGGGCGCTGGCCGTGGAAACATCGGTATACGTACCTTCCAGTGGCTTGGGGATGCTCGCGCAACCGGCCAGCAGGGCGATCGCAACGGCGAGTGTGAGGGGACGATACAGGGACATGTCGATTCTCCATCAGGGGCGGTGGCGTTCGCCATCGCGTCGGTTCTCATTTGACCACGTCGGCAACCCGGAAATCCCGCACCAGCCGCCGAAAGATTCGCAATGGTTCAGCCGGTGGTTCGTCATGGCCGTAACGCAATTCCAGATAGACATCCATCAAGTTCGCAAGTTCTTCACGTTGGCCGGGCAACGCACGCGACGCGCGGCTCAAATAGTGCTTCGGACCTTCGCCGGGCCGACGAACCAAACCTTGCCTGGCGAGTTTGCGCTCAAGCAGATGCATGCTTGCGTGAAGCGGGTCGTTCGCCTGGCGACGTGACAGCGCCCAGAGCAGTCCGATCCCGATGAACAGCGTGCTGCCGATGGCCAGCAGCACGCCAAGGGTTGTCGTATCGGTGTCGCGAATACCGAACGGGGTCAGCAGGCCACGCTGGCGCAGCGCATCGAAACCGATCACTCCCTGGCTCCACCAGCGATTGACGATGTCCCAGTGGTTCTGCCAACCCTGGATCCACGCACCGCGGTCCCAGCTTTGCTGATCGCCGGCGGCAGCAGCGGCACCCAGCGAAACGCGTTCGGGGCGCACCGCGGCGGTCGGATCGATTCGTATCCAGCCGCGGCCAGCCAGCCACACCTCGCTCCAGGCGTGTGCATCGGAGTTGCGGACCAGCAGGTAGTTGCCGAGCTTGTTCCAGTAGCCGCCCTGATAGCCGGTCACCACGCGCGCAGGAATGCCGGCCGCTCGCATCAGGACCGTGAACGCGGACGAGTAGTGCTCGCAAAAGCCTTCGCGGGTGTTGAACAGGAAATCGTCTACCGCATTGCGTCCAAGCGGCGCGGGAGCCAACGTGTAGCGAAACCCTCCGTCGTGAAACAGCGCCAGCGCGGCATGCACGATCGCGCCGTCGTCACTGCCGTAGCGCTTGCGCCACTCGCCCGCCAAGGCCCGGCTGCGCGGATTGAAGCCCGCAGGCAGACGCAGCCCCAATCGAAGTGACCGTTCATCCAGCGTGGCCTGCAGCCGGTAACGCAGCGCCGAATGCAGCCGATAGCTGATCGGCTCGTTGACCGGTTTGTCGGCAATCACTTCGTGATCCGCGCGCAGGCTTGCCTGGGCTGGCGCATCCATCGGCACGTCGAGCGCTGGCAGTACGCGTTGCCGAGTCGCTTCCAGACCGATGCGGTAAGCGACTGTCGAAATGGCCTCGAGGGGTGCCGGCACGTTCGCCGTTGACGGTCTGCCTTCCATGTAGCGCCAGTTGCGACCGTCGTAGTTCCACATCACATAGGCGCGGAAATAGCGCAGATCCGGCGCGGGCGGCAGATCGTCGAAGCTGACCCGCATCGCCGGGCGATCGTCGGTGAGCAGTTCGGTGAAATTGCCGGGCGACATGGAATCGCTGAGGCCGGTACGTGCTTCACCGGAAGATGGCGCACCCCACAACGGCGTGCTCAACCGCGGTACCAGCACAAAGGCCAGCAAGGCCAGTGGCAATGCACTGATCAGCAGCAGTGCGCCCGGCAGCAGTGCGCGCTGGAAACTGGCCTTGACCTGTGCAGGCTCCAGCGCGCGAAGCGTCGCCAGTGCGGGCAGCAAACCCAGACCGACCATGAAGGTCGCCAGCATCGATTGATCGAACAGCAGCGCTGCCATCAGTGCGAAACACGCGAAGCCGATGCCGACCCGGGCGTCACGCACGGTTTCGGTTTCGAGCAGTTTCAGGATCAGCAGCCCGACCGCCAATGCGGTGCCTGCTTCCCGACCGAAAATGTTGCCGTAGTAGATGGTCACTGCCAGCGTCAACAGCGCCAGAGCCGGCAATTTCAGCCAGCGCGGTACGCTGCCGTGGCGCTGGCGCCGCTGCCACCAGCGCCAGCCGAGCACAAGCAGCGAGGATGTGCTCAGCCACCAAGGCAGATGGGGCGAGTGCACACCGAGCACGAACAGTATGGTGATGCCGAGCAGGTCGAATACCCGGTCGCCGATCGGCAAGTCGATTTCCTTGCCGGCGACGGGCGACGTTTTCATGGAAGCTGCGCCAGCGCGCTCATGCAGTGGGCGTAGTGCAGCGGACCGCTGTTGCTGGTGATCACGTTGTCGGGCAGCCACAGGCTGTAACTGCAGCGTTGCGAATGCGCCTCGTCCAGCCAGCGGGCCAGCCGGGCAATACGCGCCTCGTGGTCGAGTCCGGTCAACTGGCGCCAGTCCAGTTGCCACTGCGGGCGACTCTGCGGTTGCTCAAAGTCTTTCACCAGCAGGTTCAGGTGCCGGGCACTCGATTTCCAGGCGATGTGTCGCTGCGGATCGCCGGCACGATAGCCGCGCAGTGCTGCAAGCTCATCGCCACGATGCAGGCGCATGTGGCGGGCGTCATCGGATGTTCCCGATGGCGGTGGGCCGGACAGCTCCGCGCGCGGCCAGACCAGCACCTGCTGGTCGGGACGCAGCCAGCTCCAGGCGCGAAACATTCCCAGCG
>JBDTZX010000045.1:0-1890 GCA_040004895.1 Rhodanobacter sp.
TCGATCATGATCATCCGCACGTCTTTCGCGCTGGCCTTGTACAACAGGCTCAGCACCATCGCGTTGACCGCGACCGACTTGCCGGAACCTGTCGTACCTGCGACCAGCAGATGCGGCATCTTGGCCAGGTCGACCACCACCGGCTTGCCGCCGATGTCCTTGCCCAGCGCCAGCGCCAGCGGCGACTTCAGCTGATCGTACTTGTCCGAGCGCAGGATCTCGGACAGGTAGACGATCTGCTTGTGTGTGTTGGGGATTTCCAGACCGATCACGTTCTTGCCGGGAATGACGTCCACCACACGCACGCTGACCACCGACAGGCCGCGCGCGATGTCCTTGTCCAGGCTCGATACCTGCGAGCCGCGCACGCCCGCCGCCGGCTCCATCTCGAAGCGGGTGATCACCGGCCCCGGATAAGCGCCGACCACCTTGGCGTCGATCTTGAAATCCTTGAGCTTGAACTCGACCTGGCGCGAAAGGACTTCGAGGGTTTCCTCGGAATAGCCCGGCCCCTGCGGCGGGGCTTCGTCGAGCAACGACAACGGCGGCAATTCGCCCGGCGTCGCGGCTCCGGTAAACAGTGGAATCTGCGTTTCGAGCCGGGCGCGTTCGCTCTTCTGCACTGGCGCGGGCGCCGGCTCGATGCGCACTGGCTCGCGCCTGGCCTGCTTCACCGCGTCAGCCTTTTTCACCACTTCGCGCTCGGTACGCGCCTGCCGCGCTGCCATCGCCTGCGGCGCCTGGCGCAGTTTTCCGCGCGCCCAGGCAAACAGTCTCAGCACCGTCTGGCCGGTCCAGTCCGCCGCCTTGAACCATGACAAGCCGGTGGCCAGGGTCACCGCCACCAGGAACAGCGCCAGCAGCAGCAGCGGCGCGCCCTTGTCGCCAAAGGCATGCCGCAAGGCATCGCCGACCCACACGCCGATGATGCCGCCGACGCCCTGCGGCAGGATCGGATCGTCCTGAAAATTGAGGTACAGCAACGCCGGACCGGTGATGAAGAAAAACACGAAACCGATCAGGCGCAGCGATGGTTCCCACGGGTGCGCGGGACGCTCGCCGTGCTGGCGCAGCACCTGCACGCCCAGCAGCAACAGCAGCAGCGGAAAGCAGTACGCGACCAGCCCGAAGATCCAGCGCAGCAGATCGGCGATATGCGCACCCACGGTGCCGCCGAAATTCTGCGCGAGGTTGATCTGGCTGGCGTTGGTCCAGCTCGGGTCATGCGCGTTGTAGCTGAGCAGGCAGACCAGCAGGTACAGCGCCAGCGGCAGCAACAGCAAAGCGCCGGCTTCACGCAGCCGGCGCTTCAGCTCCTCGCTGAGACCTTCCTTCGGTTGTTGCCGGACGTTCGCGCTGCGCGCCACCTGGGAAGCCTGCCTTTTTTTCTCTGTGCGGATCAGAGCATACCCTGCAACGCCGGATGCACCAGCTTGCCGCCATCGATGTTGATGCCCACGCGCAGCGGCTCGAACTCGCGCCATTCATTGCCACCAGCCAGACGCTGCACGTAGGGCAGGATCGCCGCCGAGATCGCCACCGACGAGGTCTGCGGCACGGCGCCGGGCATGTTGGTCACGCAGAAATGCGTCACACCGTGCACGTCGTAGGTCGGCTCTTTCCAGGTGGTCGGCTTCGAGGTCTCGAAACAGCCGCCCTGGTCGATCGAGATATCGACCATCACGCTGCCCGGCTCCATCGTCCTGACCATCGCTTCAGTCACCACGCGTGGCGCCTTGGCGCTGGGAATCAGCACGGCGCCGACCACGATGTCCGCATCACGCACTTCTTCAGCCACGGAGGACTCGTAGGCGTAAAGCGCGGTGACGTTCGGACCCATCGCCATCATTTCGGCCAGGCGATCCTGGCGCTTGTCGAACACCACCACGT
>JBDTZX010000499.1:0-1889 GCA_040004895.1 Rhodanobacter sp.
CGAATTCCGCAGCATCCGTGACGCGACCGCTGCCCAACGCAAATAGGCGCCGTGCTGCCATCCCCTCCCCGCGCGCTGAAGAAGCGACGATTGCTCCCTCCCCTGCGCGCAAAATGAAGCGACGATTGCTCCCTCCCCTGCAAGCAGGGGAGGGCTGGGGTGGGGTCAGCTCTTGATCTTTTCGCGACCCGCAGCAACCCCCTCCCAGCATCCCCCTGCAAGCAGGGGGTCGGGCGCTTGCTCCCCCCACTGCGCGCAGTCGGGGGATGACTTGTCCCGTAAGGCGACGGACAACGACGTCATCCCTTGGCGAACCACGCGCCATAGCCGGGCAGTTGCAACCAGTCGCCATCAAGCCGACCTTCCGGCAGGCCATGACCGCCCAGTGCCTGCGGCCGACCGAGCACGGCTGGCCACGGCATGTCGACGGTGGCATCGGACAGGTTGAATACGACCAGCGCGGTATCGCCGTCCAGATGGCGGGTGAATGCCAGCACCGGTTCGCTGGTGTCGAGAAAGCGGATGTCGCCCCAGCGCAGCGCGGGTTGCGATTTGCGCCAGCGCATGAAGGTGCGGAAACCGTTCAACACTGAATCGGCCTGCGCTTCCTGGTGCGTGACCGCGAGCAAGCGATGTTCGGCCGGCACCGGCAGCCATGGCCTGCCGTTGCTGAAACCCGCGTTCGCCTGGTCGTTCCATGGCATCGGTGTGCGACAGCCGTCGCGGCCCTTGAATTGCGGCCAGAACGCGATGCCGTAGGGATCTTGCAAGGACTCGTAGGGCAGCTCGGCCTCGGTGAGTCCGAGCTCCTCGCCCTGGTAGACGCAGACCGAACCGCGCAGCGAGCAGACCATCGCGGTCAGCAGGTTGGCCAGCTGGGCTGACGACTGTCCGCCACCCCAACGCGTGAGCACGCGCTCCACGTCATGGTTGGAAATGGCCCAGCAGGGCCAGCCCTCGGTCATTTGCGATTCCAGCCTCTGCACCGTGTCGCGGATATGCGCGGCGCTGAAATCGTCGGTGAGCAGCTCGAAGCTGTATCCCATGTGCAGGCGATGGCCGCTGGTGTATTCGGCCATCGTCGCCAGTGAATCCTCAGAGGAGATTTCACCGAGCGCGGCCACGTCGGGATATCCGTCCATCAGCATGCGCAGCTCGCCGAGGAAATCGAGATTCTCCGGCTGCGTGTTGTTGTAGTAGTGATACTGGAACGCATAGGGATTGTCCGGGCTGAAACCTCGGCCCACGCGTTTTTCCTTCGGCTTGGGCGGGTTGTCGCGCAATTGCCGATCGTGGAAGCAGAAGTTGATCGCGTCCAGGCGCGTACCGTCCACGCCCCGATCGAGCCAGAAGCGCACGCTGTCGAGCGCTGCCGCGCGCACATCGGGGTTGTGGAAATTCAGGTCCGGCTGCGCCGCCAGGAAATTGTGCAGGTAGTACTGGCCGCGCCGCGGCTCCCACTGCCACGCCGAACCGCCGAACAGCGACAGCCAGTTGTTCGGCGCGCTGCCGTCATCACGCGCGTCGGCCCACACATACCAATCCGCCTTAGGATTGTCGCGGCTGGCGCGGCTCTGCCGAAACCATTCGTGTTCCATCGATGTATGGCTGAGCACCTGGTCGATCATCACTTTCAGACCAAGGCTGTGCGCCTTGTCCAGCAGCCGGTCGAAATCGGCGAGCGTGCCGAACAGCGGGTCGACATCGCGGTAATCGGCGATGTCGTAACCGAAGTCCGCCATCGGCGACTTGAAGAACGGCGCGATCCAGATGGCGTCGACGCCGAGACTCGCCACATAGTCGAGTCGCTCGATGATGCCCGGCAGATCGCCCACGCCATCGCCGTCGGTATCGAGAAAGCTGCGCGGATAGATCTGATAGGTGACGGC
>JBDTZX010000525.1:0-1889 GCA_040004895.1 Rhodanobacter sp.
AGCAGCTCGACGGCATCACCGCCGCGCTGAAGCTGCGCCTGCAGGTCGCCTCGACCGCCGCCGACACCGCCGCTCTCAAGCAGCAGCTTGCCGACGTGGCCAGCCTGCGCCGGAACATCGATGGCCAGGGCAGCGCCAACGCCAGCAGCAGTCCGTGCACGCTGCAGCGCCAACTGCTCGGCGCGCGCGCGACTTATGCCTGGCCTCGGCTGCGCGCGCAGCTGGGCCCGGTGGATTCCGACGGCGATCCCTGCGTGATAGCCGCCGATGCGCGCTATCGCGGCTGCGAGAATCAGCTTTACCGGGTCGAGATCCATCAGGGCGGCCTCGCCGGCAGCGCGAACGCGACGACTGCTGCCAGCTTCAAGTGGTCGCGCGAGAACGGCTCGGTGGTGTTTCCGCTGCTGGGCAGCGTGGCCGGTGCCGCGGTGGCCGACGGCAGCGCGCCATTGACGGTGAGTCTGGCCAGCCTCGGCCGCGATGCGCGACTCGGACTGGCGGTCAACGACTGGGTTGAGCTGGTGGATGACGACGACACACTGGCGCAGCGCGCGTTTCCCCTGCTGCAGGTGATCGCGGTGAATATCTCCGAGCGGAGTGTCACCCTCAACGTGCCGAAAAACGTGCTTGCGCACCTGCCGGCCAACGACCCGAACAGGCATCCATTGCTGCGTCGCTGGGACCAGCACGCCATGGTGAACGACGAAGGCGTGCTGGAGTTGAGCGAAGGCGAATGGATCACCCTGGAGGACGGCGTGCAGATCTTCTTCGAGCCCGGCGGCGTGTATGCCACCGGCGACTACTGGCTGGCCGCAGCGCGGGTGGCCGGCAACGGCATGCTCGACTGGCCGCAGCTGGCCGGTGCCGCCGCTGCGATCAGGTCACACGGCATGCATCACTACGCTGTGCTCGGTGTGGTCGATGACAAGAATGGCTACGACGAATGCTGCTGCCGTTTCGACTCGCTGTGTTCGCTGCTGCAGACCAACGCGAGCGGCGGCCGCAACATCGTTGCGAATCCGGTGCTCCAGCCTCGCGCGCCAGTCACCAAGGCCGCCGCAGCGACCACGCCCGGCAAGGCAGCCACGAAAAAGATCAGGAGCGTCAAGCCGGTGAAGGTGAGCGGACGGGACTGAGAAAAGCGCTGCCACTCGCGGGAAGAGAAATCAATCGAACGGTGCGACCGTTGGTCGCGCCGTTCGCACGACTTTCCTTTCGGCAACGGTTGTCCCTCTATGCTGTGTCCTGTGACGGTCTGGCGCAGCGGCGTCGAGAGTGGGCAGGAATGAACAGCAACCAATCCGCGGTCGACGGGCCGAAGCCGGCCATCGGTGCCGCATCGATCGATCCGGATAAGTCGTGGCGCATCTCGGTGGCGCCGATGATGGACTGGACCGACCGGCACTGCCGGTATTTCCATCGCCTGCTGTCGCCCCGGGCGCGGCTGTACACCGAGATGGTGACGAGTGCCGCGCTGGTCCGCGGCAATCAGTTCCGGCTGCTCGAACACAGCCAGCAGGAGCATCCGCTGGCCTTGCAGCTGGGCGGCAGTGATCCGCAGGAGCTGGCGCGTGCGGCGCGGCTGGGCGAGCAGGCCGGTTATGACGAGATCAATCTCAATGTGGGTTGCCCGTCGGATCGGGTGCAATCCGGACGCTTCGGTGCCTGCCTGATGCTCGAGCCGATGCTGGTGGGCGACTGCGTCAGGGCGATGCGTGACGCGGTGGGTGTGCCGGTGACGGTGAAATGCCGTATCGGCGTCGACGACCAGGATGATTACAGCGGGCTGCAGCACTTCACCGAAACCATGCTGGAAGCCGGCGTTGGGGTGCTCGCGGTGCACGCGCGCAAGGCGTGGCTGCAGGGGCTGTCGCCGAAGGAGAATCGCG
>JBDTZX010000231.1:0-20965 GCA_040004895.1 Rhodanobacter sp.
ACGGCAACTTCGTGGTGGTCGATCGTACCGAGGGCCGCCAGACCATCATCGCCGAAGTCGACTACTCCGCCGCTGCGGTGACCTTGTACGAAGGCGCGATCCACATGATCCAATCCCTGCCCTACCAAGTCGAGAAGCTGGACTGGGAAGGACGCAAGGCCTATGTCACGCGCACCAACGTCGACTACTACACCGACGCCATCGACTACACCAAGCTGAAAGTGCTGGACTGCTTCGACAGCTCGCACGCCGGCTGCGGCCACGCCCATCACGGTGAAGTGCACGTGGTTCGCCGCGTGCCCGGCTACAAGAAGATCCGCTTCTACTCGCACGAGAACATCGGCTACGGCCCGGTCAACCTGCCCGACCAGGAACTGCATACCACCGCGGTGTGGTGGCAACTGCCGCAGGCGGTGCTGGAGGCGGCGTTCGAACAACGCCAGCAGGCACTCGACGGTTTTCTCGGCGCCGCCTATGCGCTGCACATCGTCGCCACCGTGGCGGTGATGGCCGAAGCACGCGACCTGCAAAAGTCCGTCGGCAGCGGCGACGGTGCGTGGTTCGTCAGCACCGACATCAGCGGTCGCGGCCAGATTCGTGGCAGTGACGGCCAGCCGGCGCAACTGTCGCCGGATGCGCCGTTCACGCCCACCGTCTATCTGTATGACGCGTTTCCCGGCGGGATCGGCCAGAGCGAGCCGCTGTTCCATCGACGCGAGGATCTGGTTGCGCAATCGGTCAGCCTGATCGAACGCTGCGACTGTCGCGCCGGCTGCCCCGCCTGTGTCGGTCCGGTGCTGGCCGCCGAGGAGGATGCCATGACGACACCGAAGGCCCTCGCGCTGCGTGTGCTCGCCCTGCTGGTGGCGCTGTGAGTGCATTGATCGCGCGAATGCGTCAGTTGCGTGCCGAGGCCGGACGGACGCCGCCCGTGAATTCTGTCGTTCGTCTCGAACGTGGCGACACCGCAGCGAATTCGAAGCAGCCTGCGGCGCAGCCTCGACTCATCCGTTCCGCCACGGCAGCTGTCGTCACTTCACCGACCGGGGCCATCTCTCCCGATCTGCGCCGCCTGCTGCAGCGTCACGCGCAATGCAAGCGCAGCCCCGTCGTTCGCTCGTCCAGTGACCGCGACGTGCCCGGCACCGAGATTGCACCCGGCCTGCGCTACACCGAGGTGTTCGCCGACTGGTTCGCGCCACCGGCGATCATCGACGCCAGCTTCGCGCGGATGGATCCGATCCATCACGACCGCCTGCTGCACTTCGATACCGAAACCACCGGCCTGGCCGGCGGCACCGGCACGCGCGCCTTCATGATCGGCGCCGCCGACTGGATCGACGACCGCTTCCGCATCCGCCAGCTCACTCTCACCACCATGGCTGCCGAATCCGCCATGCTGCGCACCTTCGCCGAATGGCTCGACCACGACACCGTGCTCGTCAGTTACAACGGCAAGTGCTACGACGCGCCTCTGCTGGCCACCCGATATCGACTGGCGAGGCTGCACAATCCACTCGCCGGCCTGGCCCATCTCGACCTGTTGCATCCAGTGCGTCGCCACTGGAAGCGGCAGTGGGAAAACTGCCGCCTCGCCACCGCCGAACGCCAACTGCTGGGCGTGGTGCGCGAGGACGACCTGCCGGGATCGGAAGCGCCAGCCGCGTGGCTCACCTATCTGCGCGGCGGCTCGGCGTCGAATCTTCGACGCGTGGCGCAGCACAACGCGCAGGACCTGAGGAGTCTGGCCGGTGTACTCGTGCACATGGCGACAATGGAACGCTGAACTGCAGCATCGACGGGTCACGATACGCGACAGGAGTGTCACGCCACCCGTGATGCTCGATCCAGCCCGAGTCGGAACCGGGCATCGCAAGGCATCGGCACTCCAAGCCTGCCGCGTGATGTTTCCCGGCAGGCCAGCGTTGCCATGTCCTTGCCCAAACAGCAACGTGATGGTGCAGACCCCGACTCACCACCCGATCACGCTCACAACGCCGACAGGAATGCCACCAGATCGTGCTTCTGCTGCGCGGTGATGTGGATGTTGAAGCGGGTGTCGTAGAAATCGACCGCATCGCCCAGCGTTGCCGCCGAGCCATTGTGGAAATAGGGCGCACGTGCCGCCACGCCGCGCAGGATCGGGCCCTTGAACTTGCCGATGTCGGCCCATTTGCCGGTGATCATCGCCAGGCCGGGATCGGTGGTCTGCACGACCTGCCCGGTACTGGTGTTGGTCAGCGTGTACAGCGGCATGTCCGGGGTGCGCCGGTTGAGATCGGTGAGGCCGATATTGATCGGCAGCGCAACCGAGTGGTTGCCGATGTTGGGTGCGTCATGGCAGCTGGTGCAGCTGCCATGGATGACCGGAATGCCGGTTACGTCGTTGAGGCCGGCCACGCCGCTGATCGCGATCGGCATCGTGTTGAACAGCTGCTCGCCCCTGGCGATCGCGGCGCGTGCGCGACCGCGCGGGTCGAGGCTGAGCCCCGCACTGGCATCGCTCCAGTCGTCGAACAGGCGCATCGCCCTGGCATCGAACGGCTCGGTCGATGGATCGTTGCCGAGCACGTCGTTGATGCCGATCCAGAAGCGCTGCTGGGCCAGCACGTTGGCGCCGCCCATGCCGTTATCGATATTGAGCGCGCCGGCGTGCTGGTCGACCAGCTGCGCCGTGAATATGTGCGTCTCGAAGTCGACCATCTGTGCGATCACCGCGTCACTGGGCGCGACCGCGGCCTGTTCATGCCCGAGGATGGCGCTGCGCGCCTGCGACCCGAGGCTGACCCGGATGTCCGCAAGGTCGATTCCTGCATCCATCGGCGGCTTGAACGAAGTGAAGGTCTCGCGTCCGTCCCACATCACCGCGGTGTCCCAGATCAGGTTGGTCGACGGCAAGGGGCGGCGGAACAGCGACAGCTCGCGGGCGCTGGCATAGCCGTAGGGATCGTCGACCGCGGTCAATGCGAACTGGGCGTTCACCGGCATCGGCAGGCCGATCCGCAGCACTCCGCGGCTGAGAAGCATGGCGTAGGCGATGCGCCGCGCGTAGACAGTGGAAACGTCCGCTCGCGGCGAGACCGCGCCATCGACCAGAGCGAAGATCGGATCGGCACCCCTGGTCTTCTCGAAGCGCTGGCGCAGCTCGTCGGGCGTGACCGTCCATCCCTGCGCCTGGCGATGACAGGAGTCGCACGAACGGCCGTTGCTGCCGAAGCTCTGGAAGAACGGATTGGTGCTGTCGATGCTGCCGTGCGTCGCGTTGGTCTGCAGCCACCCGGAGGCATCGGCGGTGATCAGCGGGCTCGGATGCTGCGGCTGCGATGAGGGGTTCTGCGACTGCGCGAAGCCGGCGCCAGAGAGCAGCAGGGTAGCGGCCACGGCGGTCAGCCGCTGACGGATGACGGATCGGGAAATCTCGGGATGGTCCATGACATATGCCCCTCGGTTGGTCGTTGCGCGCCCCTGCCCCCGCCGCGACCGGTGCGGACGTGGCATCACGGAGAACACCGACGGAGAGCAAATTGCGACATGCGCCCTTGCGAACGTCGCCATCACGAAGTCGGGCGACCTATTTGTTCGAGGCCAGCTGGACGAGTTCCGCCATGACCAGCGGATCGACGATCGTCGGCTGTGGCCGGATCGCCAAGGCAAAGCGTGCCGCGGCAGCGGCTTCGTCCTTGCGCCGGGCGCGTGCCAGTGCGCGCGCCTCGAGGGCGCTGATGGTGAAGCGCGCGTTTCCGGTCGGAACAGCTGCCGCATATTTCGGCGCGATGTCGAGCAGCTCGCGCAACGCCTCATCGTTGCGGTCGAGGGCAAACAACGCCTGTGCCCGTATCAGCCGGGTGGTCAGCTCTGCCTGGATCATGCCGCCCCTGGCCGTCTGATAGATGGCCAGCACGCGGTCGGTCGCGGCGATCGCCTCGAGATAGCGATGCTGGCGAACGCGCAGGTCGGCGAGTTGCTGCAGCACGTACGCGTAGTTCGGATTGGTGTCGCCACCAAAGGCACGCTGCGCATCGAGCGCCGCATGGAGGTCCGTGTCAGCCTTGCCGAGTTGCCCGGCTGCACCGTAAGCAAGGCCACGCAAACCCAGCAGACGCGGACACACCAGTCTCTTCAAGGCCACCCGCGCGCAGGTGTCGATGCCCTGGGTGTACCAGTCGGCGGCGTCCAGGTAGCGGCCCTGGCCGTAACGCAGTTTGCCCATCGCGGCGACCGCGTAGAGCGTGCGCGGATCGTCGGCACCGAAGACCTTGCGCCGCAGTTCGAGACCGCGCAACGCATAGGGCTCGGCTTCGGCAAAGCGTCCCTGGGCGATCAGGAACGAGCCGTACATGCCCACGTTCCACGCCTGCGGCGGATTGGGTTTGTCGAAGAAGCGATCGCCCAGCGTGATGGCCGTGCGATAGGCATTTTCCGCTCGCGGCATGTCACCACTTGCCTCGGCACCCAGCGCGACGCTTTCATACAGTTCGAGAATGCGTGCATTGGTGCCACTGCCGCCGGATTTCCACAGCGCGAGCGCGGCATCGGCACGCGCAAGGCCATCGTGAAAATGCTCGGCATCGAGCAGCGCGGACGCCTCGTCAATGGACGCCGACAACTGCGCATCAGGCCACTGCGCCTGTGCGGCGATTTCGCGCGCATGCGCCAGCAGCGCAAGGCCCTCGCTGATCTGGCCATCGTGCAGCAATGCTCTACCCAGCACCCGCAAACCTTCGATACCGATCCGGTCATGACGATTGAGCAGGCCGGTGCGCACCGGGCTCAACAGACCGATGGCATCGGTGTCGTGCGCCTGATCCTCGCGCACCGCCGCGCGCAACACGCGGGCATCCCACCAGGGCGTGTCCGCCGGACCATACAGATGCTCGACAAGCGGATCACTGTGGTCGAGCAGGATCAGCGCCTGATCGTACGAGCCGATACTGCGGGCCACCTTGGCCAGCGCGAGCAACAGATCGGCGCGCATCGGCTCGGACAAGCTGTCCTGTCCGAGCAGGCGTGCCGATGCCTGCCGGACCAGGTCGTCCGCAGTAGGCCGCTGGTCCCTGGGCAGGTCGGCTCCGGCGGACTGAAACACCGAGACCAGGAAATCGCGCGCCGTGTTCGCGCGCAAGGCTTGCTCGCGCGCCACGCGCGCCTGCCAGACAGCGATGCCGAGCGCCGCGAAAACCGCAAGCAGGAATCCGGCTGTGGTGACCACGCCACCGCGATGACGCGCGACGAATCTGCTGGCGCGGTACCAGCGCGACGGCGGATGGGCCAGCACCGGCTGGTGTGCCAGATGTCGTTCGATGTCCTCGGCCAGCGCGCCGGCCGAGGCGTAGCGGCGTTCCGGCTCGGTTGCAGTGGCCTTCAGCACGATGTTGTCGAGGTCGCCACGCAGCTTGCGCCGCATCGCCGCCGCTGCCGACGGCAACGCCGGATCGCCGGTGGTGGCGAGCGCAGCCGCATCGATCCGCGACGACGGCGTGGCGGTGTCGCCCGCGGCGCGCGCTCGTCCGGTCAGCAGTTCACCCAGCAGGATGCCCAGTGCGTAGACGTCGGTGGCGGTGGTGACGTCGTCCTGCGCGAACTGTTCGGGCGCGGCGTACGCCGGGGTCAGTGCCCGATGCTGGGTGCGCATGACGTCGGTCAGATCGTCGTCGAGCAGTCTGGCGATGCCGAAATCCAGAAGCTTGATCTCGCCGTCGACGGTCACCAGCACATTGGACGGCTTCAGATCGCGATGCACGATCAGCGCACGGTGCGCCGCCTGGACCGCGTGGCAGACTTGCAGGAACAGCGCCAATCGCGGGCGCAGGGTCAATTGGTGGTCGCGCGCGTAGTGCGTGATCGGCAGGCCGTCGACCAGTTCGAGCGCGATGTAGGCCAGTCCGTTGTCGGTGATTCCGCCTTCGATCAGGCGCGCGATGCCCGGATGTCGCAGGCGTGCCAGCGCCTCGCGCTCACGGCGGAACTGGCGTTGCGCATCGGCGGTGTACAGGCCGCGCGCCAGCAACTTGATGGCAACTTCCTGACGCACACCTTCGGCCTCGCGGAAGGCGCGGAACACTGTCGACGAACCGCCCTCGCCCAGCACCTCGACCAGCTCGAACGGACCGATGCGGCTGCCAGCCGGCAGGGCTGCGGCGACATCGGTATCGCCGATGGCGCTGGCAGCACTGGCAGCGTCGCCGGGCGTCAGCAAATCGTCGTCGCTGGCGTCGGCGACCAGCATGCGTTCGAGCTCTGCACGTCGCGCCGGGTCGGGACACTCGGCCAGCAGACGCGCGCGCGCCCCTGCAGGCAGGTTGACTGCCTGTTCGAACAGCTCGCGCAATGTCGGTGTGGCCTCCACCACGGATTCTCCACGGACAGGTCTTGCTTCGATAAACCCCAAACAGCCGCTGATTGCGACGTGGCCATCGCACGACGCGCTATTCCATGCGGGCCTTGATGAAGGCGCGGGCAAAACGCCAGTCGCGATCGATGGTGCGACGGGCGAGACCGAGATTCTCGCCGACCTGTTCCAGGCTCAGTCCGGCGAAATAGCGCAGCTCCACCACCTGCGCCGCGCGTGCATCGGCCTGTTCCAGCGCGTCGAGTGCCGCGTCCAGCGCCAGCGCCTGTTCGGCGGTGTCGATCGCCAGCCGCATGTCGCGGTCGTCCAGGGTGATCCGCAACCATTGCCCGCCGGCGCACAGGCGCAGGCGATCACGCGCGCGATTGAGCAGCAGGTGGCGCATCGCGCGCGCCGCGTAGCTGAAGAACTGCGCCGGATGCTCGAACTGCAATGGCTGCCGCTGCCCCATGCGCACATACAGTTCGTGCACCAGCTCGGTGGTGTAGAGGGTCGCGCTGCGCCGACTTGCCAGCTGTCGCGCGGCCATCGCCTTCAGGCGGGCGTAGACGGTGACGAACAGCGCGTCCGTCGAATGTTCGGTGGGCACCTGGCTGGCAACGGACATGATGATCCTTTCCCGCGGATGGCGGATTCCACGGCCCGAAAAGCATAGGCCCGCACGCCCGCTGCGGCGCTACGCCTGAATGCATAGGCCGGAGACATGAGGAAGCCGTGCACGCTGGCGATTCCGGCCGGACGCCACGATCGCATCCTCGGGAACGGCCGAAAATTTCCCCGATCGATAGCGCGCGCCCAAAAAGCAGGCAAAATGTGCGGTCGGTGCTGTGCGATTTGTCAGCGCGAACGATGCATACGCCTTCACTACCCCGCCCTGCCCGATAACGGAAATGCTCTTGACCACCTCGCCACCGGCCATGCCTACGCCCGACCATGATGACTCCTCGCTGTTGCAGCGCCTGCGGGCGGCGGCCGAACTGCTCGAATCGATCGCCGCCGATCGTGACCTGCTGGACCGGCTGCCGGCGGCAGATCGCCAACGCCTGCATCAGGCGGTCGCCGGCGTCTATCATCCGGAGCCCGGTGCTCGTCGGATCAAGTTGAAGGCCGCCGAGAAAGCCCGCCACGCATCGAAGCTCAGCGCCGAAGACAGCGTGCTCAACCAGACCGGCATCCGCGAGCTGCGGCGCAGGCCGGTGTTCACCACGCCGAACGTGTTTGCGCCGACGGCGTTCGAGCCACACGACATCGCCCCCGATGCCGATGCGGCGCAGCCACGCGAAGCGGTCGAGCCGAAGCACTGCTATGTGTGCAAGCAGAAGTATTCGGCCATCCATTTCTTCTACGACCAGCTGTGTCCGGCGTGCGCACCGTTCAACTACGCCAAGCGTACCGAAAGCGCCGACCTGCGTGGTCGTGTTGCCCTGCTGACGGGCGGCCGGGTGAAGATCGGCTATCAGGCGGGACTGAAGCTGCTGCGCGCCGGTGCCGAGCTGATCGTGACGACGCGCTTTCCGCGCGACTCGGCAGCGCGCTATGCGGCAGAGCCGGACTTCGTCGAGTGGGGTCACCGGCTGCAGATCTACGGACTGGACCTGCGCCACACGCCCAGCGTCGAGGCGTTCTGCCAGGAGCTGATCGCCACCCGGCCCCGGCTGGATTTCATCGTCAACAACGCATGCCAGACGGTGCGACGTCCACCGGATTTCTACGCGCACATGATGGATGGCGAAACCGCCGCACTGCACGACATGCCTGAAACCGTGCGCAAGCTGGTCGGCCTCTACGAGGGTCTGCGCAGCTCGCACATCCTGCCCGAAGCAGATGCAGCGGCCATCGCGCTGCATGATCGTGTGCCGAATCTGCCCGGGCTGACGCGCGCCGCCGAACTCTCGCAGCTGCCGCTGCTGCCGGAGGAACTGCTGGCGCAGCAGCACCTGTTTCCCGAAGGCCGGCTCGACCAGGACCTGCAGCAGGTCGACCTGCGCGGTCGCAATTCCTGGCGCCTGCTGATGGCCGAGGTGCCCTCGGTGGAATTGCTGGAAGTGCAGCTGGTCAACGCGATCGCACCTTTCATCATCAATGCGCGACTCAAGCCGCTGATGCTGCGCACGCCCGAACGCGACAAGCACATCGTCAATGTGTCGGCGATGGAAGGCCAGTTCTACCGCAACTTCAAGACCACCCGCCATCCGCATACCAACATGGCCAAGGCCGCGCTCAACATGATGACGCGCACTTCGGCCACCGATTACCGGAGCGACGGCATCCACATGAACAGCGTCGACACCGGCTGGATCACCGATGAGGATCCGGTCGAGCTGGCCGCGAAGAAAGTGCGCGACGAACGCTTTCATCCGCCACTGGACATCGTCGACGGTGCAGCGCGGATCGTCGATCCGATCATCCACGGCATCAATACCGGCGAGCACGTCTGGGGACAGTTTCTGAAGGACTATCGACCCACTGACTGGTGAGTTGTCGTTCGCTGCTTTTGCGAATCAGGCCCGCTTCGGCTTGCCCGCGATCAGCACCCAGGCACTGATCGCGCTGAGCCACGACAGCACCGCCGAGATCAGCATCACCCGGCGGAATCCGGCGACGAACGCCACGCCCACGGCATGTTTCAGTGCCGCGGCCGTGGCGCCGGGCGTGCCTTCGGGGATCACGATGCCGGCCAGCTTCTGATGCTGCGCGGTGACGGCAGCCAGAAGGTCGGCCGGCGCCTGCGTGGCGGCGAGTGCATGATCCAGCTGCCGATTGAAAACCAATGCCAGCACGATGCCGAACACCGCGATCGCCAGCAACCCTGCAGCGCGCGAAACGGCGTTGTTCACCCCGGATGCGGTGCCGGCGAGCTCGGGACCGACAGCGTTCATCACCGTGGTGGTCAGCGGTGCCACCGTGATGCTCATGCCGAGCCCGAGCACGCAGATCGCCGGAAAAAACGCGATCCAGTAGCTGCCGCCGATCGATGGCATGGCCAGCAATGCGAAGCCTGCGCCTGCCACGATCGGGCCGATGACCAGCGGCCGTTTGGGACCGAACACATCCACCAGTGTGCCGGCCCAGCGCGACAGCACGAACATGATCGTGATGAAGGGCAGCAGCGCGGCACCCGCGGCAGTGGCGCCGTAGCCTTGCACCTGAATCAGATCGAGCGGCAGAAAAAACAGGCTGCCGCCCAGCGCTGCATACAACAGCAGAGTGAGCAGATTGGCGCCGGCGAAATTGCGTTCGCGGAACAGCGACAACGGCAGCATCGGCGAACGACTGCGCAGTTCGACCAGCACGAACAGCACCAGTGCAAGGACGCCGATGCCACCGGCGATCCACGCGGAAATGGCCGTCCATCCCTGCACAGACACTTCGATCAATGCATAGACCACACCGGCCAGACCGAGCGTCGCCAGGCTGGCGCCGAGGACATCGATCGACCCTCGTGGGTTTTTCCCACTGACGCTTTCCGGTACGCGGCTCAGGCAGATCAACAGCAGCACGATGCCGATCGGCACGTTCACCAGGAAGGCCCAGGTCCACGAGTAGTGCTCCACCAGGAACCCGCCGATGACTGGCCCGACCGCCGCGGTGATGCCGCTGAACGCCGACCACGTGCCGATCGCCGCGCCGCGTTCGGCCTGCGGAAACGTCGCGCTGATCAGCGCCAGGCTGCCGGGCACCAGCAGCGCTGCACCGATGCCCTGCAGCGCGCGCGTTGCGATGAGCTGGCCGATCGTGGCAGACAGCGCGCAGCCGATCGAGGACAGCACGAACAGCGCGGTGCCAATCATGAAGATCCGCCGACGGCCGAAACGATCGCCGAGCACGCCGCCCACCAGCAGCAGCGCGGCGAGGAACAGCGCATACGACTCCATGACCCACTGCGCATCGGCCGTGGTAGCACCGAACTTGTGCTGGATCGACGGCAGCGCCACGTTGACCACGGTGCCGTCGATGAAGGCCAGACTCGAGCCGAGAATCGCGGCAACCAGCGTCCAGCGACGATACGAAATCGTAGATGCCGCTGCCGGCTCTCCTTGCAGGATGACGCCGCGGTCGCAGGGAGATTTCCCGATCAGGCTCATGCTCGTCGAACCGTTGACTGACAGCGCACGAGCTTACTCTGGCCGAGGATCCCCTTGTGATCGGGCTCCCGCGTCAGCTAGTTCGGTGTCACCACGCATTGATCGTGCTCACAGGAAAAATCGACCTCCGCGCCACGGCCAACGGTGAGGCCGATGTTCGAACGTGTATCGACCCGCTTGTCGTCCTTCTCAAGGGTGACTGTGCAGGTACCCATGCGCAGCGAGCCGACAGAATAACGGCCCTTGGCCTTGGAGTGCCGGGTGGTGCCGGTATTGCCATGTACCGTGATGGTCTGGCCCACAGGCGCCCAGCCGAAAATGGTGGCTGCCGGGTCTTGCGCCTGCGCCATCGGGCCTGTCAGCAAGCGGCATACACCCAGCACGATGGCCATGACCGGAATCCACGGGCTTGTGCTGCTTGGACGGTGCGCAATTTTCCAAAGACTGCTTTTCATGAAATTCCCCTGTTTGACTGGTGGCAACTTGGCGGATGGATCGGCTTCTGACCACCGGCTCGTCGCGGATCTTCTGTAGTCCACCCCGATGCCCGGGCTTGGTCGACTTGTCCGAGTCGACTTGTCCGAATTCCGTTTCATCAGCTTCGCTGACGACAGCGAAGCTGATGGTCAACGAGCGCTCTGACAGGTCACTTCGCCGCACATGCCGCAGCAAGTGCTGGTCTGCGGGCATCTGAGTCGCGGAAAGCTGCCCGGCGAGGGCCAGCCTCACTGGCTCGGAATTTCGGCTCGGCGCAGTCCTGTTCTCGCCTCCGTGCCTGCCAAGGCCTTTGCGGCTTGTCAGTGCCACCGAGGATGTGCTGACCGGATTCTCAGCGACGAGGGCGAGGCATGTGGCAGCCCGTCGGTATCGACGGCAAGCGCATTGCTGGTCACCGACGACGTGTGCAACATCGTGTGGCGGGTGACGCGTGCCGGGTCGGTGCGGCACATCGAGATCGATTTCCGGAGCGGGCCACGGCTCGCCATCGAGCTATTTGGCTTCCACTCCGGGTCGCCTGAAGTCGCTGCCCTGCTTCCATTGCGGGAACGAGGTTTCCCTGGAAAGTCTGCCGCCGACCATGTACAGCAGGCGCAGGTCCTGCACCATGCCGGTCAGGTTCCAGTGCGGGTCAAAGACGTCGGTCGGCCGGTCGTAGCGATTCGCGAGATAGTCGTCATACGCCTTGCCACCCGCGGCGACGCCACCGTCACGAAGATCCAGTCCCGATCGCGCATACAACACCGGCACGCCGGCCTTGGCGAAATTGAACTGCGCCGATCGCGCGAAGAAGCCCTTGTTCGGCACATGTTCCGGGGTCAGCGTGCGTCGCTGCTTGGCCGCGGCTTCGGCGAGATAGTCGTCGAGTTGCGACTGGCCATAGCCGATCACCGAAATATCGCGGCTGGGTCCGATGACGGTCAACGCATCCATGTTGATCTCGGCCACCGTGAGGTCGAACGGCACCAGCGGGTGATTCACGTAGTAGCGCGAGCCCAGCAGGCCCGATTCTTCCATGGTCAGCGCCATGAACATGATCGTGCGTTCCGGCCTGGGCCGTCGATGTGAAAAAGCTTCCGCAATCTCCAGCAGGCCGGCCACGCTCGACGCGTTATCGATGGCGCCAGGATAGATCGTGCTGCCCTCACGGCCAAGATGATCCCAATGCGCGGAATAGACGATCGCCTCGTACGGACGTTTGCTGCCGGCCAGTTTGGCAATCACGTTGTGCGACTCGCCTTGCGTGACCACATTGTCGATGGCGATGCTCGCCGTGGCATCCAGTGCGACCGCCTTGAAGCCGCGGGCCGCGGCGGCTTTCTTCAGCGCATCGAAATGGGCGCCGGCATCGGCAAACAGCTTTTCCGCGGCAACCGTGGTCAGCCAGCCGGCGATCGGCAACCGCGGTCTGGAATCCTCGCTCGCCGGCAGACTCAGCCGTGCTCCGTTCCAGTGGCTCTGCACGACGCTCCAGGGATAGCCGACGGCCTCGGCGTCGTACACGATGAAGGCTGCCGCTGCACCCTGGCGTGCGGCCTCCTCGAGCTTGTGGCTGTACCAGGTCAATGTCCGACCTTTGGACAGCATCGGATCCTGATTGCTCCAGCCCGGCTCACTGACCAGCATCACCACGGTCTTGCCCTTGAGATCCAGGCCGGCGTAGTCATCCCATTGCTGCTCGGGGACCTTGACGCCGTAGCCGACGAACACGATCGGCGAATGGCTGATGACAGCATGCGGCTGGTTGGCCGGCGAACCCACCACCATCTCGCTGCCGAACGCCAGCGCGGAGGTGCCCTTGCTGCCGTCGATGACCAGCTTCGTTTCTGCGGCACGCTGCAGCGTGGCTTTCACATACGGCACAGCCTGCAGCCAGCTGCCGTTGTTGCCGGGCGCCAGGCCGATGCGCTGGAATTGATGAATCAGATAGTCCGTGGTGAGCTGCTCGCCGCGGGTGCCGGGAGCGCGACCCTCGAATTCGGTTGAAGCCAGCACCCTGACATGCTGATTGACATCAGCCTCGATGATGCCAGGCGAAAATGTCGGATTGCCATCGCCGGCGTGCCCACTCCCGTGATGGCAGGCGGCCAGCAGAAGACTGGCAAAAACAAGCAACACCCGCCGATACATGTGCTCTCCCCCGAGATGCGTGACGACATGTAATCAGGTGTCACAATCGATCGCAACAGGCCTGCCGAGATCGTTGGAACTTGCGTTATTGGCGACTGGGCGGCGACAGTGCGTTTCCGTCTCGCGCGTTTCATCGCAGCTACTGAGAGCCCATGTTGAGGCGACCCGCCAGACTCGGCGCAACAGGCTTTCCTGGAGAAATGACGTGATCGATCGCAGACCTTTTGACCGCCTCGGCGGCGCAGACCACGGCTGGCTCAACGCGAAGCACCATTTCTCGTTCGCAAGTTATAACGAACCCTCGCGGATGGGCTGGGGCGCGCTGCGGGTGTGGAACGACGACACCATCGCGGCGCAGACCGGCTTTCCACCGCATTCGCATTCGGACATGGAGATCATCACTTACGTCCGCGAAGGCGCGATTACCCATCGCGACAACCTGGGCAACGAAGGCCGCACCGAAGCGGGCGACGTGCAGGTGATGAGCGCGGGCAGCGGCATCACCCACTCGGAATTCAACCTCGAATCGGAGACCACGCGCATCTTCCAGATCTGGATCATTCCCGACGCGCAGGGCCAGCCGCCGTCGTGGGGCGCGCGACCGTTTCCGGCAGGCGACCGGTCTGGACATTTTGTTGTTCTGGCCAGCGGCTTCAAGCAAGACGTTGACGCCCTGCCGCTGCGCACGGATGCGCGCGTGCTGGGCGCCAGCTTGAAGGCCGGCGAAAGCGCCGAGTACCTGCTGGGCGCGGGACGTTATGCGTATCTGGTACCGTCCACCGGTGTGGTGGACATCAATGGCACGCGCATCGGCACGCGTGATGGCGCAGCAATCCGCGACGAGGCAGTGCTGCGCATCACCGCGATCGAAGATGCCGAGCTGGTGCTGGTGGACACCTCGCCCTGAGTCAGCTTGCGGTCGCGCCGAACGATGGCGGACGGTCGGCGGCAGCGGCGCCGAACTGCTTGTTCGGCGTGCTGCCCATCTCGAAAACCAGCGTCCCACCCGCCACCAGTTCGGCGTGGCTGATCCAGCTGCGGGTCCACGGCTTGCCGTTCCAGCTCACCGACTGGATGTATGGCCGTCCCGCACCATTGCCGTTGGCCTGCACCACCAGCTTGCGCTGGCCGCCGAGATCGATCTCCGCGCGATCCAGCAACGGGCTGCCGAACACGTAGTGGGTGCTGACCGGATCGACCGGGTACAGCCCGAGCGCGCTGAGCACATACCATGCGCTCATCTGGCCGCAGTCCTCGTTGCCGGCCAGGCCATCGGGCTGATCTTCGTACATGGTTTCCAGCAGCATGCGCACCCGCGCCTGGGTCTTGTAGTGCGAGCCGGTATACGCATACAGGTAAGCCACATGATGGCTCGGCTCGTTGCCGTGCGCGTATTGACCGACCATGCCGGCGATGTCCGGCGGTGCACCCGGCGGCAGCTCCGAGCTGATGGTGAACAGTTGGTCCAGCTTGTGCTCGAACGCCTGCTCGCTGCCGAACAGCTTCATGTACTCGTGCAGGTCATGCTGGTTGAGGAAGGTGGCCTGCCATGCGTTGGATTCGGTGAAATCGCGCCACCTGTCCGAATGACCCATGCTGCGCGGGTCGAACGGTTCGAGCCACTTGCCGTCCTCGGCGCGCGGACGCGCGAACGCCAGCTTGCGATCGAACACGTTTCGGTAGTTGCGCGAGCGCTGGCGCAGTTTTGCAGCGTCATCGTGCGCGCCGGCGGCCTCGGCCATGTGCGCGACGGCCCAGTCGTCATAGGCGTATTCGAGCGTCTTGCTGACCGCCTCGTCTTCCTTGTCGCTGGGGATGTAGCCGAGCTTGCGATACCAGCCCAGGCCGCGGAAGTCTTTGTCCATGGCGTGCTTGCGAAACAGCGACCAGGCCTTCGCGTAGTCGATGCCGGTGAAACCCTTGGCCTGCGCTTCGGCCACGACTACCGCCGAGTGATAGCCGATCATGCATTGGGTCTCGACGCCTTGCAGCGGCCATACGGGCGGACCATCGGGACTTTCCGCCGCCATGCGCACAAGACCGTTGACCAGATCAGGCACGCGGTCGGGCTGATACAAAGTGAGCAGCGGATGCTGCGCGCGATAGGTATCCCACAGCGAATACGTGCTGTAGTTGTTGGCGCCTGCGGGCAGCTGATGCACCTTCAGGTCCATGCCGCGGTAACGACCGTCCACATCGCTGAACAGCGTCGGCGCCATCATCGTGTGATACAGCGAGGTGTAGAAAATGCGCCGTGTGGCAGCGGAGCTGACGTCGACGCGGATGCGCGACAGCTCGTGCTCCCATGTTGTTTCGGCCGTCTCCCGCACGTGATCGAAGTCCCAGCCGGACATTTCGGATTCGAGATTGCGCAGCGCGCCTTCCACATCGACGCCGGAGATACCGACTTTCACCAGCAGCGGCGCACTCGACACATCATCGATATGCAAAGCCGCCTTCAGATGCATGCCCTTGGCGCTGTGCGCGCCACTCGGCAACGCCACATCGTCCGAATACAACGTGGCATGCGCGATCGGGCGCGACAGCTTCATGGCGAAATAAATATGCCGGCCGTTCGCCCATTGATGCACGTGGCGCGAACCGACCAGCGTGTCCTTGCCGACCAGCTTCAGTTCCGCATCGCTTACCTTGCACGGCACGTTGGCGTCGTCGTGATAGCCATGCGCCAGATCGACCAGCAGATGGCCGGAACCGTTGCCATGGAACGTGTAGCGATGCAGACCGGTGCGCAGTGTCGCGGTGAGTTCGGCGAGGATGTCGTGGTCGATCAAATGCGTCTGGTAGTAACCCGGCTGCGCCTGTTCCTGATCGAAGCGCGAGCGATAGCCGTGCCCCGGCGCCGAGTTGTTGTCCGCCGCGAGTTGCACGCCGGTGGCGGCACCGTCATGGCGCGAGTGATAGTTCTGGTTCGGTCGGCCACTGCCGGGTTGCAGCAGCACGTCGCCCTGCGCCGGCATCACCAGCACGTCGAGCATGTCACTGGCGCCGGTGCCGCTCAGATGCGTGTGCGAGAAGCCCATGATCGAACCATCGCCCTGGTGATAGCCCGAGCAGGCATCCCAGCCCGAGTCATGCGTATCGGGGCTCAGCTGCACCATGCCGAACGGCAGCGTGGCCCCGGGGAATACATGGCCGTGACCGCCGGTGCCGATGAACACGTCGACATATTTCGAGACGGCTCCGGCCATACGCCCGGACGAGGCGCCAAGGCCGCCGCCTGAACCCCTGGGCGCGAGTGCGGCGAGCGAATCGAGCCCACTGCCCAGCAACGTCAATGCAGCAGCGCCTTGCAGGAAACGTCGGCGTGTCACCATGGTGCGTTCTCCGTTACTTGAACAAACTGCGTTGGGTAGTGGTCAGTGCAATCATGCGCGCTGCAGCAGTCGGGGACGCTGCGACGCCAGTTGCACGATCAGTTCGCCGAACAGAGTATTGGCCCAGGCGAACCACGGCCGGGTGAAGTGGCTGGCGTCGTCCTGGTCGAAGGCCTCGTGCATGAAACCGGTACCGGCATGGGTGTTCTTCAGCCATTGCAGGGACTGCCGGATATCGTTGTCGTTGTCGCTGGTCAGCGCGCGCACGATGATCGACATCGGCCAGATCATGCGCAGGCCCTCGTGCGGGCCACCGATACCCTGCGCCACACGGCCGCTGAAAAAGTACGGATTGTCGGAACTCCACGCTCGCGCACGCGTGCGCAGGTAGCGTGGATCATCTCGCTGGCAGCAGCCGAGGTAGGCCAGGCTCGACAGGCCGGGCGCGTTGGCGTCGTCCATGAACAGCTGGTTGCCGTAGCCATCCACTTCATAGGCCCAGATCTCGTTGCCGTTCCCGTCGCGCATCACGCCGTGAAGCTGCAGCGCGTGTTCGATTTCATCGGCCAGGGCATGGCACTCGCCAGCGAAGTTGCGATCGTCATGCAGTGCCACGGTCAGCGTGGCCAGCTCGCGCAGCGTACTCACCGCAAACAGGTTGCCCGGGATGAACAGCGGATAGAGACAGGCGTCGTCGGATGGACGGAACATTGCATGGATCAGGCCCACCGGACGCGTCGGGTTGCCGTAGCCACCCAGCATCTGCGTGTCGGTGGGATTCGCCGAAGGCCGCTGGAAATGATACGGACCGGGACCGATCTTGCGCTGCTGCATGCGGAACGTCGCCAGCACCGTGTGCATGGCGGCGCGCCAGTCGTCGCCGAACGGCTCGCGGTCGCCCGTGGCCTTCCAGTAGGCACTGGCCAACCGGATCGGGTAGCACAGCGAATCGATTTCCCATTTGCGCTCGGCCACGCCGGGGCGCATCTCGGTGAGATCCTGCTGCGCCCAGGTCAGCGTGCTCTTCGCCCGCGGATCGGGCATGAAGGCGTTGGCGTAGGGGTCGATCGAGATGCACAGCGCATGCCGTCGGATCAGGCCGCGAAACAGCCTCCGCAGCGGCTCGTCGTGTACCGCCAGCGACACGTACGGCCACACCTGCGCGGAAGAGTCGCGCATCCACATCGCATCGATGTCACCGGTGACGATGAAGGTATCCGGCTTGCCGTGCAGCGTGCCCACCTGCACCGTGGTATCGAGCGTATTCGGATAGCAGTTCTCGAACAGCCAGGCGAGTTCGGGATCGCCGATCTTCGCCCGGGTGCGTGCGATCAACGCTTCTACCGCCGGGCTGACGAACTTGCGTTGCGCCAGTGGCGGCCGTCTGCTTGAGAGCCGTGGCGCTGCCAAAGCCAGTGGCATGCGCCCGAGCATGGCACCTCCTGTGGCGATCACCATTGCCTTCAGCACTGAACGGCGAGAGGTCATCATGGTGCAGTGCTCTTCGACGATTTCGTCGCCGGAGCGCCGGTGGCACCAAACAGCGAGCGTACGTGCAGGCCCTTGCGCAATGCTTCGATGCCGGCCGCGCTGCTGACTTTCAATTCGACCTGCTCACCGGGGAGCAGGTCGAACGCGTTGTCCGAAAGCTGCGCGTCGACTTCGCCGAAGTCGACCCACACCTCGCGCGCGAGATGCCTTGCGCGCAGCGTCAGGAGCATGCCGTGCCCGCTGTCATCGAGCCGGGCATCCAGCTCGGGATCGGGTAGTTGCAGCGCCAACGCGGCGTTGAAAAACAGCAGCTGGCGCGACACCGTTGCACCGTGCTCGATCAGTTCGAACACGGCGAAGGTCCGCTGCGGATCCGCGCCGTGCAACAACGCTGCATCGTCCATCTGCGCAACATGCTTGCTGCTCAGTGCAGGCAGGTCGAGTGGCGCGACATGTTCGCTCAGCAACTTGCCATCCATCGACATCACCCGCGTGCGCAACTGCGCGTCCAGCGGTTCGGTGCGATCGGAGATCGCGAACACGTCGATGTGTCCTGCCTGTCGGATCGCCGTCACCCGCAGCGGCGCGTAGAAACGTCGCGCGTGGAACTGCAGCGCTTTCCAGCGTCCGAAATAATCGACACTGGACCACGAAGCACCCGGCCAGACGTCGTTGAGCTGCCAGTACAGCGAGCCCATGCTTTGCGGCCGCGAACTGCGAAGGTGATCCGACGCCAACTCGATGCCTTCGGCCTGCATCACCTGGCTGAGATAGACGAACGATTCGAAATCCTTCGGCTCGCCGTAATACTTGCGGATATACAGCAGCAACCGCTGGTTGCCGTTGCCGCCATCGAATTTCTGGTGCGCGCGCATCACCGGCGAATCGGCCGACATGTCGCCCGCTGCGGCGAAGGCGCGGATGGTCGACATCACCGGCATCGACTGCAGACCGTACTCGGACTGAAAGCGCGGAGTGGTCTGCAGGTAGTTCTCGATCGGTGCCGAACCGGACCAAACGTCCCACACATGCATGTCGCCGTCGCCGGGCACGTTCGACGGTCCCTCGAAATCCGTGCTGGGCGAACTGGCCCAGTACGGCACATCCGGCGAATAGCGCTGCACGACGTCGCGCAGGGTTTCGCCGAACAGGGTCTTCATGCCGCCTTCGACGCGCGCACGTTCAGCCGGGCCGATGTCGGTCGCGAATTTCTTGCGGTCGTCCCATGACTCCCAACTGGTCTGCACTTCGTTGTTGCCGCACCAGAGCACGATGCTCGGATGGTCGCGCAGGCGCAGCACCTGATCGACCGCCTCCAGCCGCGTGTTCTCGCGGAAGGCTTTGTCGTACGGCGGAATGGCGCCGCCGAACATGAATTCCTGCCAGATCATCAGGCCGAGCCGGTCGGCCATCGCGTAGAACGCGTCGCTCTGGTAGTGCCCACCGCCCCACATGCGCAGCATGTTCATGTTGGCATCGCGCGCCGACTGCAGGATCTGCAACATGCGTGCGTCGGTGACACGTTCGGGAAAGCTGTCGAACGGGATCAGATTGGCGCCCTTGGCGAAGATCGGCACGCCGTTGACGACGAACTCGAAGCTGCGTCCCCAGCGATCCTTCTGCCGGCGCAGTTCCACACTGCGCAGCCCGGTGTCGCGATCGATGCTGGCGATCGCCTGCCCATCCGCCAGGACGCTCGCGTGGAAGTGGTACAGGTTCTGCGCGCCGTAGCCGGCGGGCCACCAGCGCTGCGGGCGGTCGATGCGCAACGGCAGGTCGAGCTGGTTGTCGCCAGCGCTAAGCGATGCATCCTGGCTCGCATCGTGGCGGCTCCCGTCCGGCGCGGTCCAGGTGAGTTGCAGTCGCACCTTGCCGGGATGATCGGCATGGATGTCGAACCGGGCCTGCAGTTGCGCGACGTCCGCATCGACATGCTGCTGCGCAACGTGGAAGTCCGCCAGGCGCAGGTCGTCCCGGGTTTCCAGATGCACCGGTTGCCATATCCCTTCGGTGAGATAGCGCGGGCCCCAGTCCCAGCCGTACTGGTAGTTGGCCTTGCGCACGTAGTTCGAGGTCTGCTTGCCTTTCGGCTCGTCGCCGAATTTCGAATCGAATTCGCCGGGCAATGCATACGGCTGCTTGAGCAGCCACGGTTGCAGTCGCGTGACCGGCGAATGAAAGGTCACCAGCAGTGTGTTGTCGCCGAGGTGCAAGGCACTTTTCACCGGCACCCGCCAGCGTCGGAACATGTTGTCGGCGGCGAGCAGCTTGCGACCGTTGAGCGAGACATCGGCAAACGTATCCAGCCCGTCGAACACCAGCTCCACGTGACCGTGCGACAGCGTCGCCGCATCGATCTGCAACGGCAGCCGATACTGCCAGTCGGCCAAGCCGATCCATTGCAGGCGCGTTTCGTTGTCGCGATAAAACGGATCGCCGATCGCGCCTGCTGCCAGCAGATCGGTCTGTGCGCTGCCGGGGACATTGGCGCTGCGCCAGTGGGTCGAATCCGGATGGGCCTTGGCCGCAGCCGAGCCCGGAGCCAGCCGGAACTGCCAGCCTTCGACAAGATTCCGCGATGCATTCGCCGCGGCGGCGATGCCATTGCCCGCAAACCCGCAGGCCAGAATCATCAAGATCCGGCGTGTCCATCGCTGCATCGTGCTCGAAGCATGGGTCATGGGTGAGCCGGGCCTCTGAAATTGGATCGATCCAAATGTATACGCGATTGGCTCCCGGGTAAACCGCGGAGCCGTTCCGGCTTCACACGAACGAGCCCTGGCCGCGGATTGGACGGCAGGATCAGCACGCACGCATGCGGCGGATCTGGCATCGTCGTGCATTCCACGCATCGTCCCGAGGAGCTGCTTCCGTGTCCGTCATGCAAGTCATCGAGATATCGCAACCCGGGTCGCCGGACGTGCTGCGCCTGGCGCATCGGCCGGTTCCGCGTGCAAGCGCGGGCGAAGTTCTGATCAAGGTGGCAGCGGCTGGTGTCAACCGTCCCGACGTGTTCCAGCGCCGGGGAAACTACGCACCACCACCGGACGCGTCCGACATTCCGGGACTGGAAGTGG
>JBDTZX010000046.1:0-1879 GCA_040004895.1 Rhodanobacter sp.
TTCTGCATCGGAAAGTGAGGCCGACGCACCCAGCCATGGGCGCCGTGGTTCATTCCGTGCTGCCGCCCTCTGCGGGTGCCGACTTCATGCCTTGATGGCGCTGCTTCATCTCTTGCATCATCTGCTGGAATTGCTGTTTCTGCGTATCGTTGAGCACGTCGAGCAGCCGAGTGTTGCTGTCCTGCATCAGCTCGCGCTGGCGACGATGCCGATCGCGTTCGCTCAGTGAGCTGTCGGCACGCAGTTGCTCCAGCTGCTGCGCGCGGTCTTGCAGGATCGGTTCGATCTTCGCGCGCTGGTCTGCGCTGAGCTGCAGTTTCCTGGCCAGCCGTGCTGCCTGTCGCTGCGGATCCGGCGCCGGTCGCGTGGCTTTCTGCGACATCGAATCGCCACCCGCCGCGGCATCCTGCAACGGTTGCGCAACGGCATTGCCGGTACCGGCAATGCCCAAAGCCATGCCGAACAACACAACCCAGAAGGCAGTTTTCATCGCGATCTCTCCGTCGTTGGACAACACACAGGCAAACGCGGGTCGCGCATGCGCGTTGACGACCGGTTGCCTCACCGCTGTGTTGGACGCTGCTTGAAACTCCGGTCCTTGCCCCGACCTCCTTCGGGTACGCTCAATCGCGGAGATCGCAATGATCAAGCTGCACTACTGGCCGACGCCCAACGGCCACAAGATCACGATGTTCCTCGAGGAGGCCGGCGTGCCGTATGAGGTCGTTCCCGTCAACATCGGCAAGGGCGACCAGTTCAAGCCCGATTACCTGAAGATCTCCCCGAACAACCGGATGCCGGCGATCGTCGACACCGATCCCCGGGATGGCGGCGAGCCGCTGAGCGTCTTCGAGTCCGGAGCGATCCTGCAGTATCTGGCAGAAAAGAGTGGCAAGTATCTGCCGACCGCCACGCGAGAACGTTTCGTGGTGCTCGAATGGCTGTTCTGGCAAGTCGGCGGGCTGGGTCCGATGGCCGGACAGAACCATCACTTCGCCCGCTACGCGTCGGAAAAGATTGCCTATGCGATCGACCGCTACGTCAACGAGACGCGCCGGTTGTATGGCGTGCTGGACAAGCGGCTGCAAGGGCGCAAGTTCATTGCCGGCGAGACATACAGCATCGCCGACATGGCGGCGTTTCCATGGATCGTGCCGAACGAAGCACAGGGGATGACGCTGGAGGATTTTCCGCATCTGACGCGCTGGTTCGAGCATATCCACGGACGCGAAGCCACCCGTCGCGCCTACGCCATCGCTGACACCATCAAGGACCAGGTGGACATCACCAAAGACGAAACGGCGCGCCAACTGCTGTTCGGGCAGGGCGCGTTGAAGAGCTGATGACATCGAAAGTGCGGCAACAAAAAAGCCCGCCTTTCGGCGGGCCTTTGCGATCTGAATCTCGGCATGTCGACAGAACCTCAGGCGCGGCTGACGCCGGAATCACCCTGCTCCAGCGGCGGCGCCGAACCCGCCACGGCCAGCAACGACTGGGCGTAGCTGTCCTCGATGCTGACGGTGGAGACCTCGTCCCAGGCGAAGAAAGAAGCTTCACGCATCCATTCCGCATCGGGGCTGAGTTCCTGCATGTAGAAACCGTCCTCCTCGCTACTCACCAGCCGTCCGATGTAGCAGACTTCGGCTTCGTCCTCGCTGTCCACATGCACGCCGATCACCGGAGATTGCGCACCCGCGGCCTGGATGACTTCACGGATAGTATCGAGCGGAAATCCGCGTGGCGGGCGTGGCTGGATCTGCTTCAGCGCCAGCGCCTTCTCGAAGAACGCATGGTGCTTGTCCGGCGCTTCCAGCTCGGACACGTCGCGATGACGCATCACGTACATGCCGTCGTAGGTGATGCCGTCGCCGACCACCCA
>JBDTZX010000256.1:0-1878 GCA_040004895.1 Rhodanobacter sp.
TGTCGATCAGCAGCAGCCAGTCGCGGAACGTCACCAGGCCGGCGTTCTCCATCGCGCCGGCTTCGAAATCCGGTGCGGCGAGCACGTCGAGCTTGTCCCATGGATAACCGAAGCCGTAATAGTTCTCCAGCGCATGGATGATGCTCGGCGTTTCGCCCAGCACATGCTGCATCCGATGCGCTTCGCCCGCGGCAGCAATGCCGCGCAACGGCAGCGGCTTGCTGCGGAATGCATCGGGCGCGATGTCCGGCGCGGTGGCGATACTCCACGGGCCGACCCCGAAAGCGACCAGATAGACCGGCAACGGCAGCGTCTGCGCGAAGGTCAGCGTCTTCCAGCCCTTGCCGGCGGGTGCTTCCTTCACTTGCTGCGTATTCGCGACCGCGGTGTCGGCTTCGGGAATCGTCAGGCTGATGTCGAACGACGTCTTGAAACCCGGCTCGTCGAAACTCGGAAACGCGAAGCGCGCGCTGATCGGTTCCATCTGCGTCATCGCGTAGGGCTGGCCTTTCGCGCTGACCTTGTACAGACCTTGCAACTGCGCATTGAGCGGCGCGGTGTATTCGAACGTCAGCGTGAGCTCCTGCGGCTTCAACGTGCTGCCAAAGTCCACCCGCACCACGCCGGCCTTGGGATCCGCCACGACGTACGTGCCTGCGTGCACCTTGCCGGCCGCATCGGTGATCTCCACCTTCGACACCTTCAACTCCTGGCCGTCCAGCCACAGGTGATCGGATGCCTTCGCAAGCTTCACCTTGATCACCGTGGTGCCGGAGAAATCCTGCTGCGCGGGATCGACCTTGAACGCGATCTTGTAGGACTGCGGCACAGCCCATCCCGGCAACCGGCCTTGTGGCACCTGGTCGGACGTGGCGGCGAACGACGCGCCACAACAGGCGGCGAGAGCGGTAAGCAGGAGTGGGCGAACGAGACGGCGCATGGCGGTTTTCCCCGGGTTTGAATTCGACAATCCCTGAACTTATGCCCGCCATGACCTTCGACCCAGTGCCAGAAGGCACGGATACGAAGGCGGATGGCCCTTCAAGCGGCCAGCAAAAACCCCGGCCATCGCTGGCCGGGGTCGACGGTAACCTCACTTGAGCCCGCGAATGCTTCAGCCAGCGACGTCCGCCTGTTCCAGCGCCACGGCGACCGCGTGAATCACCGCGGCGATGCGCGCAGCGCTCTGGATCGGTTGCGCCGAGAGGCCGTGCTTGCGCAGGGTCTTCTCGTGCGACTCCAGGCACTTGCCACAACCGTTGATCGCCGAGACCGCCAGCGACGCGAGTTCGAAATCGACCTTGTCGCCGCCCGGGTTCGCCATCGCATTCATGCGCAGGTTGGCGCGCAGGGTGCCGTACTCTTCGTCACCGACCAGATGCAGGAAACGGTAGTAGATGTTGTTCATGCCCATGATCGACGCCGCGACGCGGGCACCGTTCAATTCTTCCGCGCTGGCGTATTTGGCGGACTCCTCGTTGATCGCCGCAGTCAGCGGTTTGTAGCGCGAGGCGATCGCCGAGGCCAGCGCGATCACCGCGATCTGCTTCTGGGTGAGGCCGGGTGCACCGCCCTCGGTCAGCACAGACTCGAGGTTCAGGCGCAGGTCCTTGGCGTAGTCGGGCAACTGGCCCTTCAGATCAGCAAGACTCATAAGTCACCTCATCAATGGTCCTGACACAAGAATGTCGGGCAAAAAAACCGGCGGCGAAGCGAACCTCGCCACCGGTGGGGACGCCCGCGCATCAGCGGGGGGAGGGGAAGGCTCTGATGCGCGGGGTGTTGCAGTCAGACAAGAGGATCAGGCGACGTGCAGCGTCTCTTCGCCCTGCTTCCAGTTGCACGGGCACAGCTCGTCGGTCTGCAACGCGTCGAGCA
>JBDTZX010000197.1:0-1871 GCA_040004895.1 Rhodanobacter sp.
GTGGTGACGGTGCCGCGCCAGGCGGATTTTCCGCTGCGTCACATCGATTTCGTGCCGCTTCCGGATGCGCGGGTGCTGGTGATCCTGGTGTTCACCGACAACCAGGTTCAAAACCGCATCGTGCAACTGCTCAAGCCCCTGCATGGCGGCGAACTCGAGCAGGCGGCGAACTATCTCAACAGCCAGTTTGCCGGACTGCGTGTGGACGATATCCGCGCCCACCTGTTGTCGGAGCTCCACGAGGCCGGCAGCGAACTGAATCGACTGCTGGCAAGCACGATGGAACTGGCGACCGCTTCATTCGCGCCCCAGGCCGGCCGCAGCGATGTACTGGTAAGTGGCCAGACCAACCTGATGGCCTGTTCGGAACTGGCGAATCTGCAGCGCTTGCGCGAATTGTTCGAGGTCTTCCAGCAAAAAAATGAATTGTTGCAGCTGATGGAGGTTTGCGCGCGGGCCCCCGGCGTGCAGTTGTTCATCGGCGAAGAGTCGGGCTTTACCGCGCTCGACGGCTGCAGCGTGGTCACCGCCAGTTATGGTGCGCAGGGCCGGGTACTGGGCGCGGTCGGGGTGATCGGGCCGACCCGGATGGCCTATGAACGGGTCATCCCGGTGGTGCAGGCCACTGCCGGATTGCTCAGCGACGCCTTGAATCGCGCCGCGATGACCCTATAAACCGCCACGGCAGCGGGATTCCGCGGAAAATGGATGGCCGATAGACTTGTCGGTCACGAAATCGTTTGGAGTGATGCATGCAGAACAACGATCCTCAGTCGCACGATGCGGCGCCCGATCACAGCGGATCGGGCGGACCGATGGCGTCCGACCTTGCCGACGTGCAGGAGCGTCTGATCGAGCTGGAATCGATCAATGCCGAATTGCGCGAGTCGGTGTTGCGCGAAAAGGCCGAAATCGAAAACCAGCGCCGTCGTCTGCATCGCGATCTCGAACAGGCACGCCGGTTCGCCAACGAGAAACTGCTGAACGAGCTGTTGCCCGTCTACGACGGTCTCGAAGGTGGCCTGTTGGTGGAGGGCGGCGATATGGCTTCGATGCGCGAAGGCATCAGTCTGACTCTGAAGTCACTTTTGAAGGTCGGCGAGAATCACGGCATGACGCAGATCGATCCGCTGGGCCAGCCACTTGATCCGGAGCGTCATCACGCCGTGAGCATGGTCGAGGCGCCGGGTATGGCGCCGGGAACCGTGGTCAGCGTGCTGCAGAAGGGATACGTACTCAACGACCGGCTGCTGCGACCCGCGCTGGTTGCGGTGGCAAAGGACTGAAGGAAGAGGTCGGCGGCAGCTGAACGCTGCCGCGCAGACCCTGCGGGAAATCACATCAGGGGCCTGCCGGTATTGAATCGTCGCAGCAGACCCCCATCTGACATTCATCATTCGTGGCCGCGGGGGCCACACGAAGATTCGGAGCAATAACATGGGCAAAATCATCGGCATCGACCTGGGCACCACCAATTCGTGCGTATCCGTCATGGAAGGCAGCACGGCCAAGGTCATCGAGAACTCGGAAGGCGATCGCACCACGCCATCCATCGTCGCCTTCAACAAGGACGGCGAAGTACTCGTGGGTGCTTCGGCCAAGCGCCAGAGCGTCACCAACCCGAAGAACACGTTCTACGCGGTGAAGCGCCTGATCGGCCGCAAGTTCACCGACGCTGAAGTGCAGAAAGACCTGCACATCGTGCCGTACGGCATCGTGGCGCATGACAATGGCGACGCGTGGGTGCAGACCTCCGATGGCAAGAAGATGGCGCCGCAGGAGATCGCGGCCAAAGTACTGATGAAGATGAAGAAGACCGCCGAGGACTATCTTGGCGAGCCGGTGACCGAAGCGGTGATCACGGTGCCGGC
>JBDTZX010000255.1:0-6197 GCA_040004895.1 Rhodanobacter sp.
AGCTGCGCCGCGGCGAATCGGTGCTGCGCGACGGACGCTTCCAGTTCACCGATTTCATTCTTGACGACAGCCTGGCTCGATGAACCCGGCTCAACCACCGATCCTGCCCGACGTCGTGCAGCCCGGCCTCGCGTTGGTGTTCTGCGGCACCGCGGCCGGCAAACGCTCGGCCGCTGCGGGTGCGTACTACGCGCATCCCGGCAACCTGTTCTGGCGCGCGCTGCATCAGGCCGGAATGACCCCGCGACTGCTGACGCCGCTGGAGTTTCCGCGCTTGCCCGAGCATGGCATCGGCCTCACCGACCTGGCCAAGCACCATGCCGGCAATGACAGCGAGCTGCCGCGCGATGCCTTCGATGCCGCCGTTCTGATCGACAAGATCAGGCGCTACGCGCCACGCATACTCGCCTTCACCAGCAAGAACGCGGCTCGCGCTGTGCTAGGTCACCCGGTGGCCTACGGGTTTCAACCTGAACGTTTCGGTGCGACCCGGTTGTTCGTGCTGCCCTCACCATCCGGCCAGGCACGCGGCCACTGGGACATGCAGCCGTGGCTGGCACTGGGCGCGGAATTGCGCGCGCGCTGAGCGCCTCGATCAACCCGAACGAACACGGGCTTCGAAAATCACCGAACACGGAACGCCGGTTTCCGGGTGCTTCGGTTCACGGGTTGCATGCAGCTGAAAACCCTCTTCCTCAAGCAGACCGATCCAGCCGTCCAGCGACCGCGCATACCATGGCGCGGCGCGACCGAATGCGCTGTCGCAACCGACCCACGAGCCGGGCTGCCAGCTTTCTGTCCGTATCGGCTCGGCCAGTGCAAATTGCGGGTGCAGCGTCTGGATCAGCAGCGTGCCGTGGTTCGGCAACAGCCTGGCCAGCCGGCGAACCACGCCACGCGTTGCTTCGTCGCCAAACAGTGAAAAATTGCATGCCGCGAGATCCACGACTTCCACCGGCGCATCCGCTGCGAATGCCTCGTAGGACATCACCTCGAAGCTGCCGCCGCCGGCGAGTCTTGCGGCCTCCACCAGTTCGGGTACCACGTCGAATCCATGCACATGCATGCCCAGACTCGCCAGCGCGCGCGCCAGCCAGCCCTCGCCGCAACCGACGTCCAGCACTATCGCCGGATGCAGCCTGCGCACCGCGGACACGATCGCGTCGTTGGTGACCAGCCGCCGGCTGGCGATCGAGCCACCGCGCACCGCTTGAATCCATGGCGCGGCATTCTCGCGCCACGCCATCACGATCGCTTCGTCGCTGAGTTCGCCCATGGTCGCGCCACCTTCCCGCCGAATCGGTGCTGCCTGTCGCCTGGAATGCATGAAGCCCATCGACTCAGTCGGCGGGCGTCTGCCGATACCGGCTCACATCCTCGGGCTTGACCGCCGACGCGTTGTTGCTCCAGCCACGCCGGATGTAACTGACCACCGCCGAGACCTCGCTGTCGCTCAGCTGCTGTGCGTACGGCGGCATCGAATACGGTCGCGGATACGCCGCGGTGGACGGCGCGAAACCACCCAGCAGCACCGTGCGGATCGCATTCACGCCGGATGGTTCGGTCACCGATGAATTGCCCTTCAGCGGCGGGTAGACGCCGGCGACACCCTCACCACCCTTGCCATGGCAGTCCGCGCAGTGCTGCGTGTAGACCTTTTCACCCTGCTGCACGATCGCATCGGCGTTGAACAGCGGGGTCTGCTCCGCTGGCGGCGGGCGCGGGGGCAAGGATTGCAGATAGCTCACCATGGCCTGCAGATCACTGTCAGCCATGTGCTGGGTACTGGTGGTCACCACGTCGGCCATCGGTCCGAACGCCGCACCTCTCGCCGACTGGCCGGTCTTCAGCAGGTCGACGATGTCCTGCCCGCTCCAGCCATGCAAGCCACCATGCTGTCGCGTGCTCAGGTCGGGCGCGTACCAGTTCTGTTCGGGAATCTGGCCACCGGCGAGATGGGGGTCCTGCGACGTGCCGCCCAGCGAATCGCGTGCGGCATGACATTCGTTGCAATGTCCCGACCCCTGCACCAGATACGCGCCGCGATTCCATTGCGCCGACTGCGCGGGATCGGGCTTGAACACACCTTCCCTGAAATACAGCGCGCGCCAGGCGACCAGACTTTTTCGCACGCTGTACGGAAAGTTCAGCGCCAGCGACGCGGCCGTTCGATGCACCGGCGGCAACGACTGCAGATAGGCAAACATCGCCAGCGCGTCGTCGTGGGTGATCCTGGTGTATGACGTGTACGGAAACGCGGGATAGAGCAACTCACCGTGACGACCCTTGCCGCTATGCAGCGCCTGCCAGAAATCCTCGAAGCTCCAGGCACCCAGGCCGGTTTCACGATCCGGCGTGACATTGGGCACCGGGATGTTGCCGAACGGCGTCGCCACCGCCCCGCCGCCGGCAAACGGCTTGCCGCCTTGCGCGGTATGGCAGCCCGCGCAATCGCCCGCCACGGTCAGGTACTCGCCACGCGCGATCAGCGCGGGATCACGCAGGGTGGTCGCGCTGACCTTGCTCATCGCGGCAGACGTTGGTGCTTTTCCGGCGGCGCTGAACAGCCACCACGCAGCGAGTGCAACGCCGGCCAGCAACAACACCAGCAGCAGGCGGAGCCACGATCTCATGCACCAGCTCCGCTTGCGCCCAGCACGCCGCAAGGCAATGGCGGCGTCACCGAACCAGCGGCCTGCGGATGCGTGTCCGCCGGCATCTCGCGACTGGCCAGCCATGCGGCGACGGCCGTGATATCCGCGGCGTTCAGGCGGTTGGCAACAACCGCCATGCAGTCGGGGGCCACAGTCGATCGCGTATGGGTGCGCCAGGAACCCAGCTGCGAACTGATGTAGTCATACGGCAGGCCCACCAGTCCGGGCGTGGACGGCTCGACGCCCGTCAGCTGGTCGCCGTGGCAACTGGCGCAGGCGGGAACCTTGAGCGTCGGATCGCCCTTGCTCACAAGTTGCGCGCCGCGTTGCATCGTGCCCGCGCTGACTTGCGGTGCAGGCGACCGCGCATACGGAACCTGCTGCGCAGCGAAGTAGTCGGCGATCTCGCGCATGTACGCGGGACTCAGCTGTCGCACGGTGTATTCCATCGGCGCGTACTTGCGCAGGCCATTCTGGAAATCCTGCATCTGGCGCAGCAGATAGGTGGCCGGCTTGCCGGCCAGGCGCGGAAAGAATCCGCTGCCGGGCGTGCCTTCACCGTGCACGCCATGACAAGTGGTGCATGCAACGATGCGCTGCGCCAGGGTGTCCGGAATCGTTTTGGCGTCAGCCGCAGCGGCCACGCCGAACGGCGAGCACAGGGCGAACATCAGCGCGGCGCCGAGCTGCCTGGCGTGACTACTTCCGACGCGGATGCCCATGCCCGGATTATAAGCGCACGCCGCATGACGGCCGGATCACGATGCGGCTAAGCTGGACAATCGCGACAACATGCCGCATTCGTCGAACCGGGGGTTACCGTGCGCCGCTCACTCGTCTGTCTTGCCGCCATCGTCGGCACACTGCTTGCCATTCCCGCAGTCGCGTTCGCTGCCGATCAGCCAGCCTCCGGAAATGACTACGCTTCGATCGTGCAGCTGCAGCAGCGCATGGATGCCGGCACACTGGACAGCCGCCAGCTGACGCGGCTGTTTCTCGACCGGATCGAGCGCATCGATCGCAGCGGTCCGACGCTGCGATCGGTGATCGAAACCAATCCGGACGCAGTGCAGATTGCCGGTGCGCTGGATGCCGGGCGCAAGACGGCCACGGCACGCAGCCCGCTGTACGGCATTCCAGTGCTGCTGAAGGACAACGTCGGCACCGGCGACCGCATGCTGACCACCGCCGGCTCGCTGGCACTGGCCGATGCGCCGGCACCGCACGATGCGGTACTGGTGGAACGTCTGCGCAAAGCCGGCGCCGTCGTGCTGGGCAAGACCAACCTCAGCGAGTGGGCAAACTATCGATCCAATCACGCCAGCAGTGGCTGGAGCGGGCGCGGCGGACAGACCCGCAACCCCTATGCACTGGATCGCAATCCGTGTGGTTCCAGCGCCGGCTCGGCGGCAGCGGTCGCGGCCGGACTGGTCACCGTGGCGATCGGCTCGGAGACCGATGGCTCGATCATCTGTCCGGCATCCATGAACGGCATCGTCGGCATCAAGCCCACGCTGGGCCTGGTCAGCCGCAGCGGCATCGTGCCGATCAGCCACAATCAGGACACCGCCGGACCCATGGCGCGCAGCGTGGCAGATGCGGCTGCGCTGCTCTCGGTCATCGCCGGCAGCGATGCAAGCGACCCGGCCACCGCTGATGCCGCCCGTCATGCCACCGACTACACGCGCTTTCTCGATCCCGACGGCTTGAAAGGCAAACGCATCGGCGTGGTGCGCCAGCTTGCCGGCGCCGAGCCGAATGCGGACCGCGTGCTCGAGCAATCGATCGCGCTGATGAAGGCGCAGGGCGCGATCATCATCGACCCCGTGACGCTGCCCCATCTGAGCGAGCTGGGCAGCCCCGAACTGGCTGTGTTGTCGTACGACTTCAAGCACGACATCAACGTGTATCTGGCCAGCCGACCGCAGCTGAAGGCAAAGACCCTCGCCGACCTGATCGCCTTCAACAAACGCGAACCGGTCCGCGAAATGGCGTGGTTCGGCCAGGAACTGTTCGACCAAGCGCAGGCACGCGGACCACTGACCGACAAGGCGTATGTCGATGCGCTGGCGAAGGCGAAACGCCTGAGCGGTCCCGAGGGCATCGATGCGGCCTTGAAGTCGCAGCGTCTGGATGCGTTGCTTGCGCCCTCATGGGGGCCGGCCTTCGTCACCGATCCGGTGCTCGGTGATCACATCGTCAGCGGCGATCCGACGGTCGGTGGCGCTTCGCAACCAGCCGCCGTTGCAGGCTACCCATCGATCGCCGTGCCAGCAGGCTGGGCGCATGGCCTGCCGGTCGGCATCGTGCTGTTCGGCGCGAAGTGGAGTGAGCCGACCCTGATCAGCATTGCCTACGGCTTCGAGCAGCACGCCAGGGCATGGCGGGCACCGAAGTTTCTGAATACAGTTGAGGGCTCGCCGGTGACGCCTGCGGCAACGACAGTTCAACGCAGATAAACAGTCGGGCCCAGCACGATCGCGAAGGCGAGTGTCATCGCGATACCTGCTGCGACGATGGCATAGTGGCGGCGCACATGGAAATCGGTTGGCGGGCGTGAACCGACCGGTCGAAACGCCACATTGAACATGCCTGCCGTGCCACCGAAGGACGCAGCGATGGCTGAGACCAGGGTGATCACGAAACCTTGCGGGTTCAGCAGGCTCACCAGGAACGCACATGCGCCGCCGACGAAATACACGGTCATGGCGATTTTTCGTTGCACGAAGGCCGCCTGCTCTCGGCCACCCAACATCCGTACAAGCATGCCGGTCGCGATCCGCACCACGCCGATGTAGCCGACCAGTCCCACGATCGTCAACAGCGAGCGCAGGATCCAGGCATGTGGCAGCAGGCCGAGGCCCCCGTCCTTGGCAATACCCCAGTCGCCGATCGTCGTGATGCCTGAAAACATCCAGTAGCCGGCGGCCACCATGCCTTTGACGGCAAAGACGATCCAGAGCGAAAGTCGTACAAGCGGCCGCCTTGCCGCGCGCCATGCGAAGTACGCGAGGATGGCCACCACGACGTCGACTCCGGTGCCGGCCATCGACACCACGAGCTTGCGCCAGCCGGAGGTGTCGGGACAATTGACGTAGTACGCGCCCAGCTCGCTCGGGACATGACCCACCGCCATGCAGGTCAGCGCGTGGCCCAGCAACTCGTGCGCCATCGTGAGCAACGGCGAAAGCAGCAGCACCAGACCGATCAGCGTCCATGTGTCGACCGACGGACGAACAGGCGCAAGGTTATCCGGCATCGTCATCTCTCCCGGTTCAACCGATCATCCGGATTTGTCTCTGGGTCTTCCGGCATCGAGGATGCAAGCAGCAACACGGTGCCGTTGGAACAGTCAACCGGAGGCAGGCGTTCCAACGGACTTGCGCACGATCAGCATCGCCAGCTCCAGCGACTGCTCGTAGTTCAGGCGTGGGTCGACCATCGATTTATAGGCGCGATCCAGATCGGTTTCGGTCAGGTCGCGTGCACCGCCCATGCACTCGGTGACGTCTTCGCCGGTGAGTTCCAGATGCACGCCGCCCA
>JBDTZX010000032.1:0-1870 GCA_040004895.1 Rhodanobacter sp.
CCTGGTCGGTGCCGATCGCCACGCAGTGCCTGCATGCGGCGGGCTCCGCGCTGGCGTTCAAGATCCGCGGCGAGAAGCGCGTGGCGGTGTGCACGATCGGCGACGGCGGTTCGTCCAAGGGCGACTTCTATGGCGCCATCAATATCGCGGGCGCACAGAACCTGCCGCTGGTGGCAGTGATCGTCAACAACCAGTGGGCGATCTCGGTGCCGCGCAAGATCCAGACCGGCGCGCCGACGCTGGCGCAGAAGGGTATCGCTGCGGGACTGTTCTCGATCCAGGTGGACGGCAACGACATCATCGCGGTGCGCAAGGCGATGGAAGACGCGCTCGATCGCGCGCGCAGCGGCAACGGCGGCAGCGTGCTCGAACTGGTGACGTATCGCCTGGGCGACCACACCACCGCCGACGACGCCCGTCGCTATCGCGGCGAGCAGGAGGTGAAGGACGGCTGGGAAAAGGAGCCGATGAAGCGCCTCCGCAACTGGCTGGTAGCCAAAAAAGTGTGGGACGACGCGAAGGAAGAAGCCTGGAAGGCCGAGTGCGACGAGTGGATGGACAACGAAGTGAACGCCTACCTCGAGACCAAGACCCAGCCGGTCACGGCGATGTTCGATTACATCTTTGCTGAAGTCCCCGCCGACCTCGCCAAGCAGCGCGATTACGTTCTTTCGCTCGAATCAAAGGGCCACTGAGTCATGGCACAGATCACTCTCATCGAAGCAGTCACTCAGGCACTGGCCTGGGAAATGGCCCATGACGACAGCGTCATGGTGCTGGGCGAAGACGTCGGCCTCAACGGCGGCGTGTTCCGCGCCACCCAGGGTCTGCAGGAAAAATTCGGCGAGCTGCGCGTACTCGATACGCCGCTGGACGAAACCACGATTGCCGGCGTCACTGTCGGGCTCGCCGTGCAGGGCATGAAGCCGGTCGCCGAAGCGCAGTTCGAAGGCTTCATCTATCCGATGATGGAGCAGATCGCCTGCCACGCCGCGCGCATGCGCAACCGCACCCGCGGTCGCCTCACCGTTCCAGCCGTGTTCCGCGCTCCGTGGGGCGGTGGCATCCGTGCGCCGGAGCATCACTCCGAAGCGAACGAGCATCTGTTCACCAACATCCCCGGCCTGCGCGTGGTGATGCCGTCGTCGCCCGCTCGCGCCTACGGCCTGCTGCTGGCCGCGATCCGCGATCCGGATCCGGTGATGTTCTTCGAGCCCAAGCGCATCTACCGACAGTACAAGGAAGAGGTGCCGGACGACGGTGAGGCGTTGCCGCTGGACGTGTGCTTCGTGCTGCGCGACGGCACCGACGTGACCCTGGTGAGCTGGGGTGCGCAGGTGAAGGAAGCGCTGGAAGCAGCGGATGAACTCGCCGAGCAGGGCATCAGCGCCGAAGTGATCGACGTCGCCACGCTGACCCCGCTGGACTTCGACACCATCGCCGAATCGGTGCAGAAGACCGGCCGCTGCGTGATCGTGCACGAGGCGCCCAAGACCGCCGGTTTCGGTGCGGAAATCGCCGCACGGCTGGCCGAGGAATGCATCTACGACCTGCTCGCACCGGTCGAACGCGTCACCGGCTTCGACACGCACATACCGCTGTTCCGTCTGGAAATGAAATACATGCCAAGCGTGGAGCGCGTCGTTGACGCGGCGAAGCGTACGCTGGCGGCAAGCTGACGACCTTGCTCCTCCCCCTGCTTGCAGGGGGAGGCCGGGAGGGGGTAAATCTCTTGATCTGGCGTCCGCAACCAAGAGCACCCCACCCCGACCCTCCCCTGCCAGCAGGGGAGGGAGCAAACCGGAAAACTCTAAACTGGAAATCCGCTCATGGCTGATATCAAGACGTTCTACCTCCCCGACCTCGGCGA
>JBDTZX010000170.1:0-6185 GCA_040004895.1 Rhodanobacter sp.
CGCCCTTGCCGCAGAACCCGAGCACCGGCGTATCGATCGACAGCGAATACGGCCAAGCCAAGGATCCGCGCATCTCTGCCGCGCAGAACATCAAGGCGGAATTCTCCGACAACTACGTGCTGGGTATGCAACAGCAGTTCAACATGCTGGGTACGACGTGGGTGTTCGGTGCCACGGGTACGTACCAGCGTATGAATCGCATCATCGATGACTACGATGATGAGCAGCTCGAGTGCGCGGCAGGTGTGAGACAGGGCTATTCTTGGATGACGCCGCAGGCTTGCGAGAGCTACGCCCAAAGCTTGATCTTGGTCAATCCAGGCGTGACCAACGACATCCTGATGAAGGCCCCGGACGGTTCGCTGGTTCCAGTCAAATTCACCCGGGAGGATCAAGGCTTCGTCAAGGGTCCGGAGCGAAAGTACTACTCGCTGGATCTGTCGCTGGAACATGCCTGGGACGGCAAGTGGTTCGGCAAATTCGACTACGTGTTCTCGCGCACTTGGGGCAATGACGAGGGCCCGGTGAGCACTTACTCTCAACAGGGCGGATCGTACGAATCCATCACGACGGCGTGGGACTTCCCGGAACGCATGGAATATTCTAGCGGCATCCTGCCCAACAGCCGCCGGCACCAGTTCAAGATATTCGGTGCGTATGCATTGACGCCAGACTGGACGGTCGGCGCCAATCTGTACATTACTTCGGGCACGCCAAAGCTCTGTCGTGGTGGGTACGGCCCGGGCGAGGACCGTTTACATGGTTCCCACACCTACTTCTGGTGCGGTGGCAAGCCGGTGCCGCCAGGGTCACTGGGCTTTACGCCATGGGTCCACGACGTCGGTGTGAACCTGGATTACAAACCGGGCTGGGCGCAGCACAAGCTCGACTTCAATTTCGCCATCTTCAATGTGTTCAACAATCAGACGGCGATTTTCTACAACGACTCGTTCGGTAGCACCAAAAGTCCGAACCCCGACTTCGGCCGGCTTGAGAACACTCGGTCACCACGCTATGCGCGCTTCTCAGTTGCCTACGACTTCTGATCACCTTGGCGAAACCACTGACGCCGGGCTCGCGCCCGGCGTCTTTTTTGCGGCGACTGCGCGACTTGTGTAGCCTGCCGCGTTGACACCTTACTCAGAGCCTTCTTCGATGCAGGGTCCGATTCGACAGCCGCTTTCGTCGCAAGCCGCCGATGTCTTGGCGCGCGCGCGCAAGGCATGGGGACAACGCCAGTTCGACATCGCCGAGCGGCTGATCGTGCAAGTGCTGGCGCTGGCGCCGGATGATGCGGATGCCACCCGTATGTTGGGCACGGCCGCCCAGCGTCGTGGCGATCACGTCAGGGCCGCCGATTGCTTCCGGCGTGTGCTGGCGGTGTGGCCAGAGGATTCTGATCTGCGCATTGGCCTCGGCATCGCGCTGTATGAATGTGGCGACATCAATGAAGGGTTGATCCAGTTGCGCCGCGCCTGCGAACTGGCACCGCACTCGGGGTCGGCCTGGTTCAACCTCGGCGAAGCGCTGTGGCGGCAAACGCATACGGAGGAATCCATCACGGCGTTGCGGCGCGCGCTGGAGCTTGCTCCCTCCTATATTCCCGCCATGCTTTCACTGGCCCGGGCGCAGGCAAGCCTCGGTCAGATCGACGCCGCGGTGGCCGGATTCCGCAGCATGCTGCAGGTTGATCCGGGCAATGCTGAAGGATGGTTCGGGCTGTCGAACCTCAATACGGTCCGCTTCGACGCCAAGGATGAAGCGTTGCTGCAACACGCGCTGGCGCGAAGCAACCGGTCGGACCGGGACCGCGAGTTGCTCCGCTTCACTCTGGCCAAAGCACTGGAAGATCAGCGCGAGTACGCGCAGGCCTTCGAGATGTTCCGCGCCGCCAATACCTCGCGACGCAAGCGGGTGCGATGGGACGCCGCGGGCGAACATCGGCGCGTCGAAGCGATCGAGCGCATCTTCGCCAAGGACATGCCTGCACCGCTGGATCCCAAACTCGGACGCGAAGTCATTTTCATCGTCAGCATTCCGCGTTCCGGGTCGACGCTGGTCGAACAGATTCTGGCCTCGCATCCGGAAGTGGAGGGAGCCAACGAGATCAAGGACATGTCGCAGGTGATCGATGCGGAAACGCATCGGCGCCGTTCGGCGTATCCGCTATGGACGGCGGATGCCACGCCGCAGGACTGGCAACGCCTGGGCAAGGACTATATCGCGCGCACCGCGAACTGGCGCAGGACCAAGCCGCGCTTCACCGACAAAAGCCTGGTGACCTGGTACCTCGTAGGTGCGGCGCTGACGATGCTGCCGGCGTCGCGGGTGGTCATCGTCCGGCGTGATCCGTTGGAGACCTGCCTGGCCTGTTATCGACAGTGTTTCAATGAAAAGATCGGCTTTGCCTGCGACCTCGACGAGATGGCCGATTACTGCATCGACTTCCTGCATCTCACTCGTTTCTGGCTGGACAGATACCCGGACCGCGTGTTCGATCTCCCCTACGAATCGCTGGTGGCCGAACCGGAACCGGTGACCCGCCGCCTGCTGGACTTCTGCGGACTGCCGTTCGATGCCGCATGCCTCGATTTCCATCAGACCTCGCGCGCGGTGCTCAGCTCGCCCAGCGCGGCGCAAGTGCGGCAACCGTTGCGCAGCGACACCGCGCGCAGCGCACGTTATGGCGACAAGCTTGATCATCTGCGCCAGCGTCTGCGCGATGCGGGCGTGCTGGACAAGTAAACGTGCTTCCCTGGGCACTGGTCTCAAGCGATCAATGGATCGATTTCGGAAACGCCTGACGATGACGTTCGATGAACGTCGACATCAGCTGCGCGATCTCGTCGGGAATCTGCATCGACGCGAAGTGGCCGGCATCGAGAATATGGATTTCCGCTTGCGGCGCATCGCGCAGATAAGCTTTCGCGCCGGGCACGGTGAAGAAGTCATCGCGCTTGCCCCACATCACCAGCACAGGAATTCTCATCGAGTGCAGCATGGCCTGCCATGCTGGATAACGCGTAACGTTGTTGCCGTAGTCGAACCAGAGGTCGTTGCGCGCGTCGGTCACTCCGGGACGCTGCACCGACTGGACCATCAGCAGTGTCGCGTCGGGGCCAATCCCCTCTCCATCGACCCAGCCAGCATGCGGCGCTGCCAAACCTTTCGCATAAGCGGTGCGGCGTTGATCGATCGTCATGCTGCGATGCGCCCAGTGGCGACGTAATTCGCTGCTGGTGTCCTGCGCGAAGGGAAAGCCGTCCAGATGGATGACGCCGTTCTGCACCACGATCGCCTTGATCGCCGAAGGATCGTGCGCGATCAATCGAAATCCGACGGGCACGCCGTAATCCTGCATGTAGAGGCTGTAGCGGTGGATATTGCGCAGGCGCAGAAACTCGCGCACGGTGTCTGCTACGTGGTCGAACGTATACGGCCAGGTTCGATGATCGGGCGCATCGGAATAGCCGAAGCCGGGGTAGTCCATGGCGATGACATGCACCTTGCCGTGCTGCATGCGCAAAAGAGCTTCCATGACGTTTTCATACATGAAAGACGACAGTGGATACCCGTGCAGAAAGACGATCGTCGGCGCCGTGGGGTCGCCACCTTCGCGGTAGAAGAGATTCACGCCATCGACTCTTTGCCAGCCGGTTGCAAGAGGCGCGGACCGCGCCGATCCGGCGTTGAGGAATAGCCCAACCAGCAACATCGAGATACCGAGCAGTAGCTGTTTCATGCGAAGGCTCCAGCAAAGAAGGGAACGCCGGGCGCGATACGCACCGGCGACACCGCGAAAACCCGCCGTTCGGCAATGACTTCCAGATTGCGGCCATGCCACTTGCGCTCGAAAGGTCGCGGACTCAATCCATCGGCGAGACAAGATTCAACGGAGATGGTTTGCAGCGACTCAGGTGAAACATTGCCCAGCGCACGCACCTGTTCACCGAGGCGGTGCAGATACGTGCGGGCATTGCCAAAAGCGTCGCCACCCAGCAGGCCGATGTGGCCCGGCACGACGCGCGCGCGGCCAAGGTTCTGCAATCGCCCGAGTGCGCCGTCGATCAGCACGGGTGCGGACGATCCGATGTAGGCAATGTTGCCCACCAGGGCATCGCCGCAGAAAACCAGATCGCTCGCGGGCACGTCGACCACCGTGTCGGACATGTTCTTGCCGGGGTTGTGAAACAGGCGCAGCTCGTGACGCCCCCAACGAAAGCGAAGCTCGCCGGAATATTCGATGGTCGGCGCCACGAAGGCGGCGTCATCGACAGCACTGCGCTGACGCTGCGAAAGGTAGGTGTGCATGAAGTATCGATGAGCGAGAATATGCGCCGCGGGAAAGAGACGCAGGCCGGCCATATGATCGTTCATGCCATGCGTCATCACGATCAGGCGCACGGTGGCACCGAGATCGTTTTCGATGTGGCGACGCATCGCCTGCGCATCGTGGTCATCCGCCAGCGCGTCGATCAGCAATGCGTCGACACCCTGCACGAATACCGTGGCGACGGACTCGATCTCGTCGCCGCGGTACATCCATATGTCATGTTCGAGAGCGTGAATCTGCATGCGCTGGCGCCTGGCGGTTCACGCTAGTATCTGCAGGCATTGAAGTCCAGTGAACTGATCATTTTTCAGCGCATGATGAATACGATTCAACGATGAAATACGTGCTGCCGCCGATGCATACATTGCGCACTTTCGAGGCGGTAGGTCGGCTGCGCCATTTCGCGCACGCCGCCGAAGAACTTCATCTCACCGCCAGCGCCGTGAGCCATCAGATCCGCGCGATCGAAACGTACTGTTCGGTCAGACTCCTTCAGCGCAATCGCCGCGACGTCGTGCTGACGCCTGCCGGCGAAAAGTTGATGGCGGTAGTCAGGCGATCGCTGGAAGAGTTGTCTCATGTGGTGGCGTCATTGCGTCAACGCGACGCGTCGCGACTTTCCATCACGGTACCGCCTTCGCTGGCCAGCCGGTGGCTGATGCCGCGACTCGGCGCGTTTCTCGCCGAGCACCCGAACATTGATTTCAAGTTGCAGGCCACCTTGAACCTGCTCGACCTGGATGCCGACGGGATCGATCTTGGCATCCGTTACGGTAGCGGGCGGTGGAAGGGTCTGCACGCACGCAAGCTGTTCGGCGAGCAGTTGTTTCCAGTTGCGTCGCCGGCCTATCTCGCAGGACACGACATTCGCAGAACCACCGACCTGAAGCGCGCGATTCTGTTGCGCGACGGATTCCGGACGTGGGCGTGGTGGTTCGAGCAGACCGGAATAGGCATGACCGAAGGTGTCGCCGGTGCGGGCTTCAGCGATTCCGCGCTGTTGTTTCAGGCGGCCGAAGCAGGTCAGGGCGTGGCGCTGGGCCGCAGTTTGCTGGTGGCCGATGCGATCGCTGCCGGTACGCTGGCTCGGATCGGCAAGGCCGTGGTCGAGGCGCCCGAAAGCTACTATCTGGTGGCTTCCACGCGACAGCCCGAGACCGCCGCGATCGAGGCATTCCGTTGCTGGCTGATCAAGGCCGCGGAGCAGGCTGTGCCGCGGCGCGGCGTGTGATAATCGAGCGGTCAACGAAAACGAGGCACCCGATTCATGCTCCTGATGATCGACAATTACGACAGCTTCACCTTCAACCTCGTGCAGTACCTTGGCGAACTGGGGCAGCAAGTGAAGGTGGTGCGCAATGACGCACTGGACGTGGCCGGTATCCGTGCGCTGAAGCCGTCGCACATCATGATTTCGCCCGGACCGGGGACGCCGGACGATGCGGGCGTGTCGCTGCAGGTGCTGCGCGAACTAGGCAGCGAGGTTCCGGTGTTCGGCGTGTGCCTGGGCCATCAGGCGATCGGGCAGGCCTATGGAGGCAAGGTGATTCGCGCCAAGCGGATCATGCACGGCAAGACCTCGCCGGTGCAGCATCGCGGGCAGGGCGTATTCGCCGGTCTGCCAAATCCATTCGAAGCCACGCGCTACCACTCGCTGGTGGTGGAGCAGGGTTCGCTGCCGGACTGCCTTGAGGTTACCGCGTGGACAGAGAACGCCGACGGCTCGATCGACGAGATCATGGGCCTGCGCCACAAGACCTTGCCGGTCGAAGGCGTGCAGTTTCATCCCGAGTCGATCCTGACCCAGCACGGCCACGACCTGCTGCGAAATTTCCTCGGTCAGCCGCTGCGG
>JBDTZX010000374.1:0-1865 GCA_040004895.1 Rhodanobacter sp.
TCCGGCCGCTCGCGCACCGGGTGCTTGCTCAGCTTTCGTTGCAGGGTGCGGCGGTGCATGCCGAGCCGGCGCGCGGTTTCGGAAATATTGCCGTCGCAGTCGGTCAGCACGCGCTGGATGTGTTCCCACTCCAGCCGGCGCAGCGCCAGTGGCGCTTCGGGCGCGTCCGGCGGTTCGTTGTCGTCGTCGGCATTGTCGCCGTCGAGCAGCGCGCGGACCACGGCATCCGCATCCACCGGCTTGGCCAGGTAGTCGTGCGCGCCACGCTTGATCGCCTCGACGGCGGTGGCGATCGAGGCATAGCCGGTGAGCAGCAGCACACGCATGTCCGGCACCAGCTGGTGCAATTCGGGAATCAGGCGCAGCCCGTTTTCCTCGCCCAGCTTCAGGTCGAGCACGCAATAACGTGGATGGTGGCGACGGGTCAGTGCGCGGGCCTCGTCGAAGTTGGTGGCGCTGATCACCTCGAAGCCGCGCGAAACCAGTGCCCGCGCCAGCACCCGCACGAACGTGACGTCGTCGTCGACGAGCAGCAGGGGGCGCGTGGTGGTGCCGGGTGACAATTGGGTCATTGCGGGATTTTCCTGGTGAGGCCGGATCTCCGTCCGCGCTGCAAGCGGCGCCCGGACGTCCGACAGTGAATCATTGCTTTGCGACCACCGCCAGTGGAAGGCGCAGGCACACTTCGGCACCGTGTCCGGTACTGCGCACCAACAGCTCGCCATCGAGACGTTCGGCGGTGGCATCCGCCAGCGCCAGCCCGATGCCGAGGCCACCCGGTTTTCCCGACTGGCCAAGCAGTGCCAGCTCGTTGCTGGCTTCGAAGCCGGAACCCTGATCGCGAACCGTCAGCTGGAGCCAGCGGTCGTCGCTGGAAACCTGCAGCTCGACCGCATGCGAATCGCAACTGGCCGATGCGTCGGCGGCATTGTTGAGCAGATTGAGCAACGCGTGACGCAGGCCCGGTGGGATGCGCAGGATGATCGGTGCAGCAAGCGGGTCGAGTGCGAGCGACAGCTCCGCCTCGGGCCGCAGCAACTGGAAGCGTTCGCCGCAACCGTGGATGAATTCGGCCACGCTCAGCAGCTCCGGCTCCTGCGACAGCTGCGCCTTGCCGAACGCAACCATCTCCCGCAGGATGATCCGGCAGCGATCGACCTGGCCTTCCAGCAGGGTCAGATCTTCGCCCAGCGAAGCAATGCCGGCATGCTCGCGCCGGAGCTCCGGCAACAGCGTGCGCATGGTCGACAGCGGCGTGTTGAGTTCGTGCGCCGCACCGGCGGCCTGGGTGGCGATGGCCAGGATGCCTTCATCGCGCAACGCACGTTCGCGGATCCGCTGCACCTCCACCTGCTGCAGGCGCAGCTCGTGCGCGAGCCGGTTGATGAAGAAACCCAGCAGCAGCGCACTGATCACGAAGTTCACGCCCATGCCGGCGACATGCAGGGTAAAGCCGCCGTGCATCTCGTCATGCATCGGCACCGGCAGTGCCACATGCCAGCGCAGCAGAATCAGGTATGCGATGCCAGCCAGTGCGGCCACCGCCAGGATTGCGCGTACCGACAGCGCCGCCGCGCTCAGCGCGATCGGCACCAGCAGCAGCGTGATGAACGGATTGCTGGCGCCACCGGTGAAATACAGCAGGTAGCCGAGTACCAGCGTGTCGGCCGCGATGTGGACGATGGTTTCCCATTCGCGCACTGGCCAGGGCTGTCGCAGCCGCCACGCGGCGAATACCGAGAACACGGCGAGCAGGCCGATGCCCAGCAACAGCGGCAGCAACGGAATCCGCAGCTGCATCCACCAGGCGCAGACCAGCACGGCGATGCTCTGCCCGGCGATGGCACAAAGCCTCAGCCATGCCA
>JBDTZX010000412.1:0-6172 GCA_040004895.1 Rhodanobacter sp.
TCAGCTGGCGCACGATGTACTGCTCGCTCTGGCCGGCCAGCTTCGGGTACTGCGCATCGCTGGAGTTTCCATCCATGCCATGGCACGCACCACACACGGCAGCCTTGCCCTGGCCAGCCGCGGGGTCACCCGGCTTGATCGCCGCGTCCGCGACCGGGGTGGCCGCGGCAGGAACTGCGGCGGTGGAGGCACTTGCCGGTGCCTTGGCACTGGCGGCTGCGGCCGGCGCGGCGGTTTTCGGCGTTGCATCCCGGGCCATCGATGGGCTGGCAGACAGCGCAAACGCGAGCGCCATGGCAGACCCCAGAACAGCGGGCCGAAAACCAGCGGACCGAAAACTCATACACTTGACTCCCGAAAGGCGTGCGAACAAAGCCGAGGATTGCAGCCAGCAGGCCTGCAGCAGGCGGAAACCGCAGAATTATCCCGTGCCACCCTAGCTTGGTCAAACCATTCCCATGTCGAATCCCCTGCAAGGTGCGCAGTTCGTGCTCGCCGCCCACCGCATCAGCCAGCTGCCCGCCGATCAAGGCGCCGAGGTGGCATTTGCCGGCCGCTCCAACGCCGGCAAGTCCAGTGCATTGAATGCGCTGACCAACCACAAGGGTCTGGCACGCACTTCGAAGACGCCCGGACGCACCCAGCAGATGGTGGCTTTCAGCCTGCCACCGCCGAAGCAGATCGACGGCCAGCCCCCCGCGGATGTGCGCCTGATCGATCTGCCCGGCTATGGCTACGCCAAGGTGCCGCTGGAAATGCGCGAACACTGGAAGCTGGAGATCGACGCCTATCTGCATCAGCGCCGCAGCCTGCGCGGCTTGGTGCTGATCGTCGACATCCGTCATCCGTTGAAGGAATTCGACCGCCTGATGCTGGAGTTCTGTTTCGCCACCCAGCTGCCCTGTCACCTGCTGCTGACCAAGGCCGACAAGCTGTCGCGCAACCAGGCCATGCAGGCACTCGCCAGCTTGCGCAAGCAGTTCGCTGCCGAAAGCCTGCACGCCACGGCGCAGATCTTTTCATCGTCGGCGGGAACCGGGGTGGAGGAGGCGCGCGAGGCAGTGATGACGTTGTTGCGGCAGCCGCGGGACGGGGCGCATCAGGAACGTGAGCGCTGACATTCGCGATCGTCGACTCTCTCGTCGTTCCGGCGAACGCCGCCGGCACTTATCGACAGCGAGGCGGGTCATCCACTTCGTGTGGATGCTCTCGAATTGCCATGGTTCTTGGAAGCTCTGCGCTGAAAAAAACTGCGCGCAGCGATCAATCGGCCACCGACTCCAGAAACACCGCGCACAGCGCCTCCATCCCCTTGCGATCGTCATCGTCGAAGCGATCGATCACCGGGCTGTCCACGTCCCACACACCCAGCAGGCTGCCGTCGGCTTTCATCAGCGGCACCACGATTTCCGATTGCGAGGCGGCATCACAGGCGATGTGGTCGTCGAAGGCGTTCACGTCGCGCACCAGTTGTGTTTCGCGGGTCTGCGCGGCGGTGCCGCAGACGCCGCGGCCGAGCGCAATTCGAATGCATGCCGGCTTGCCCTGGAAAGGGCCCACGACCAGCTCGGTGCCGTCGTGCAGATAGAAACCGGCCCAGTTCAATTCGGGCAGGCTGTGATAGATCAGTGCGCCAAAATTCGCCGCATTGGCGATCAGGTCGCGTTCGCCGGCAAGCAGGCCTCGTGCTTGTTGCACCAGATCGTCGTAGTGCTCGCGTTTGCTGGCGTAGGTGTGGGATTTCAGTTCGAACATGCGGCGGATCCGGCAGCAAAGCCCGTATTATGCGCTGAGCCCGTCACGAGGATGCTGCATGAGCCTGATCGAACATCGCGAGGGGATCGAGGCTGGCCGGCTGGACGCATTCGTCGATGGCGCGTTCGCATTCACGCTCACATTGCTGGCGATCGGTGGCGAATCGATTCCGGACAGCAGTGCGAAACTGCTGCATCTACTGCGCGACATCCCGGCGTCGGCGCTGTGTTTTCTGCAGATCGCGTTGATGTGGCATGGCCACGTACGCTGGCGGCACCTGTGCACCAAAAACACGAAAGTCGGGTTGGTGCTTTCGCTGATGCTGGTTTTTTTCGCGTTGATCTTCGTCTATCCGGTGCACATGGTGTACGCCAGTTTGTGCAACGTGCTCAGCGGTGGTGCTCTGTCGCCGGAATTCGGCCTGCATTCGCCCACTGACGTGCGTGCGGTATTCGCATGCTACGGCCTGGCTTACGCGTGCATGTCCGGCACCCTGATGATGATGTTCCATCATGCGACGGGACTGGCGAAGGCGGCTGGCAACGATTCGTTCAAGGCACAACTGGAAGCGGTGACCTGGAGCATTCCGGCAGCCATCGGATTGCTGTCCGCGATCGTGGCGATGGTGCTTCCGGACAACACGCCAGGTTGGCTGTGGCCACTGCCGGGCTATCTCTATTTCCTGATGATGTTGACCGGCCCCATCCTGAAGATATTTCGTTGGCGTTATCAGGCCGCATGACCCCTGCCGTATTCATTGGCGGCACCGATACCGGCATCGGCAAGACGCACGTGGCGTGCGCGTTGTTGCATGCGTTGCGTGCGGCCGGGTGCCATGCAGGCGGCATGAAGCCGGTGGCCAGCGACTGCGTGCAGACGCCGGAAGGCTTGCGCAATGACGATGCGCTCGCATTGCAGGCAGCGAGTGCCGACTCGCCGCCGTATGCGCTGGTCAACCCGATGGCGCTGCGCGAACCGCTGTCGCCGCATCTCGCGGCGAAGCATGACGGCGTGACGATTTCACTGGAGCCGCTGCACAAATCGTTCGAGCAATTGTCGCGTCGTCACGAATGCGTGGTGGTCGAAGGCATCGGCGGCTGGCTGGTTCCCCTGGGGCCCGGATTGTTCGCCTCGGACATTGCCAGGCAGTGGCAGTTGCCGGTGATTCTGGTGGTTGGCATGCGACTGGGTTGCCTCAATCACGCGTTGCTCAGCGCGCGGGCGATCGAGGCGGATGGCTGCCGATTTCTCGGCTGGATCGGCAATCACATCGATCCGGCGATGGATGCGCCGGAAGAAAATCTGGCCACGCTGCGCGAGTTGCTGCCGGTGCCGTGTCTGGGGGTGCTGCCCCATGGCCTGGCGCCGGATCAGGCGGCAGTGCATCTGCATGCCGCAGTGGCGATACTGGACTGAGCTTCACGTCCGGCATGTTTGGATGTACGGGTATCTCAACTTCCGGAGGTCTCATGGCCCGCAATCATTACTATCTGTCCATCGCCGATCTGGCCCACGCCCGTGGCGCCGACCCACGTTTTGCATTCGGCGGTGCCGGCCCGAACGATTTCGCCTCTTCGCTGCAGCAGTCGCTGCGCGGCGACGACCTGTTCCAGCGCTGGCGCGCTGCGCAACCGGATCCAGATGCGGTGGACAACAGCCTGGCCGTCACCGATCAGGTTGCCGAGGTGTCGGCCAAGGTCGTCGATTTGCACACCGAGGTGGATCTGCTGACCGTCCTGCCGATGAGCGTGGTACGTCATCGCCTTTACCTGCTGATCGGATCGGCATGGCAGTTGCGCGACATGCGCGCGGCCTGAGCGGCCGCGTCTCCGTCGATTTGATCCTTGCAGGCCGCCGGTCGTCGACGTTTGCGTTTGGAAACTGCGGCGGCTGTGAGTACAGTCGCAGGCTGCGGCTTGTCATGTCGACCTTCATTCGTCCAGCTTGGGGAAACCAGATGTCGCGTCTTCGAACGATCGTGATCGCCACCACGGTGGCTCTTGCCGCCTGCTCACAGCAGCCGCAGGGCACCGCCACTGCACCCGCGCCGGCCGCTTCCACGGCCGCCGCCAGCCGTACTGTTTCAACTTCCATCGCTTCAACCGACGCCATGACCAGCAATCCATTTTTCAGTGTCAGCACGCTGCCGTTCCAGGCGCCGCCGTTCGACAAAATCAGGGACGGCGACTACCAGCCGGCGCTCGAGGAAGGCATGCGCCAGCACATGGCCGAGATCGACAGGATCGCCAACAACCCGGATGCGCCAACGTTCCAGAACACTTTCGTGGCGATGGAAAAATCCGGCGCGATGCTCATGCGTGCACGGCAGGCGTTCGAGACAGTCACCGGTGCCAACACCGACGACGCATTGCAGAAAGTGCAGGAAGAGGAAGCGCTGAAACTGGCCGCGCATTCGGATGCGATCCATCTCGACGACAAATTGTTCAAGCGGGTCGAGTCGGTCTACAACCAGCGCGCCACGCTGAAGCTCGATCCGGAATCGAATCGTCTGGTCGAGGTGGTCTACAAGAATTTCGTGCATGCCGGCGCCAAGCTGTCCGAGGCCGACAAGACCAAACTGAAAGCGCTGAACGGTGAAGAGTCGACGCTGAGCACTCAGTTCACCAACAAGCTGCTCGCCGCGACCAAGGATGCCGCGCTGGTGGTCGACGACAAGACCAAGCTGGCCGGCTTGTCCGATGCGGAGATCAACGATGCCGCGCAGTCTGCAAAGGATCGCAAGCTGGACGGAAAGTGGGTATTGCCGTTGCAGAACACCACCCAGCAGCCGCAATTGCAGGAGCTGACCAATCGCGATACGCGCAAGGCGCTGTTCGATGCATCCTGGGGTCGCGCGGAAAAGGGCGACACCAACGACACGCGCAAGATCATCGAGCGGCTGGCGCAGATCCGCGCGGAGCAGGCCAGGCTGATCGGCTTTCCGAACTACGCGGCGTGGAAACTGGACGATCAGATGGCCAAAACGCCGGAGACCGCCATTGCTTTCATGGAGAAACTGGTGCCGGCGGCCACTGCGCGCGCGCATGCCGAAGCGAAGGACATTCAGTCTGTCATCGACAGGCAGCATGGCGGCTTCAAGGTCGAGCCGTGGGACTGGAACTTCTACTCCGAGCAGGTGCGCAAGGCCAAGTACGACCTGGACGAGAGCCAGATCAAGCCGTATTTCGAGCTGGACAACGTATTGCAGAACGGCGTGTTCTACGCGGCGAACCAGCTCTATGGTCTGACCTTCAAGGAGCGCAAGGACATTCCGGTGTATCAGCCGGACGTGCGCGTATTCGAGGTGTTCGACAAGGATGGCATCTCGATGGCGCTGTTCTACTGCGATTACTTCAAGCGCGACAACAAGGGCGGCGGCGCCTGGATGGACAATCTGGTCACGCAGTCGAAGCTGCTGGGCCACAAGCCGGTGATCTTCAATGTTGCCAACTTCAGCAAGCCCTCGGCCGGCCAGCCTGCACTGCTGTCGTTCGATGACGTGATCACCATGTTCCACGAATTCGGTCATGCGCTGCACGGCATCTTCGCCGACGAGCAGTACCCGACCCTTTCCGGTACCGACACAGCGCGCGATTTCGTCGAGTTCCCCTCGCAGTTCAACGAACACTGGGCGACCGATCCGAAAGTCTTCGCGCACTACGCGAAGAACTACCAGACCGGTGCAGCGATGCCGCAGCCGCTGGTTGACAAGATGACCCGGGCCGGCAAGTTCAACTCCGGCTACAACATGACCGAGCTGGTTGCCGCTGCATTGCTTGACATGAACTGGCACATGCTCGGCGCGGATGCGCCGCTGCAGGATGCCGACCTGTTCCAAACGGCCGCGCTGAAGAAAGAAAAGATCGATCTCAGCTACGTGCCGCCGCGCTATCGTTCCAGCTATTTTCAGCACATCTGGGGCAACGATTATGCCGCCGGTTATTACGCCTACCTGTGGACGCAGATGCTGGCCGACGATGCTTTCATCGGATTCAAGGACCACGGCGGTCTGACCCGCGAGAACGGCGACCGCTTCCGCGCCATGGTCCTCTCACGCGGCAACACGGTGGAACTGGCCAGGCTTTACAAAGACTGGCGTGGTCAGGATCCGGTCATCGAGCCGATGCTTGAAAATCGTGGTCTGAAGGACGCCCAGAAAAAGTAGGTGTATCGACAGGCGTTCGCGCGGACGCCAGGAACACAAAGGCCTGCGACAAGCGGGCCTTTGTGTTTTTCGAGGGAAGGATATCGATCGCCGCGGCCATCCTTGTGCCGGCACAGCCGTTGCTCGCGTGGAATAATCAAATCTCCTTGTTTCGGGAGCGCACAGCATGGATAGCCATCATTTTCTGCAGACGGCGGTGGTGTTCCTGCTGGCCACGGTGATCGCGGTGCCGCTGACCAAGCGTTTCCGGCT
>JBDTZX010000079.1:0-6157 GCA_040004895.1 Rhodanobacter sp.
TGACGGCAGTCGAACTGATGTCGACACCAATCAGCGCCGGCTTCTTGGGTGTAAAGAGCCCCACGGTGTATCCCCCTTGCCACTGACGCCCCTGACCAGAGTCCTGGCGGGATGCGCAGTAGCATTAAATCGAAAAATTAACGCAATGGCAACGGTCTACGGAAACTTTCTCATGTGATTCGCGTGATGCCCACCACATTTGCATGATCGACTCCCCTGGCTCAGCCCTCCGCTTTGGGGGACCGTGCCTCATGCGGAGAATACTGCTACATCTATACTCTGGCATGTTTTGACTCAGGTCTCGCTATTCCACCTCATGCGAATCTTCAAGCGTTTGTTGCGCTGGGCTCTGGTCCTGGCTTTTTCCGGGTTGCTTCTGGCCGTGCTTGCCGTCGGCGTGGCATATTGGTTGATAGCCCCAAGGCTCCCATCCGTGGCGATCCTCAAGGATTACCACATGCAGGTGCCGCTGCGGGTACTCAGCGCGGACGGCAAGCTGATTGCGAGTTTTGGCGAAACGCGGCGCATCCCGGTGGCCATTGCCAACGTGCCGGAACTGCTCAAGCACGCGGTGTTGTCCGCCGAGGATGCTGATTTCTATCACCACCCCGGCGTGGACTGGCACGGCGTGGCGCGTGCCGGCTGGCACGTGGTGGTGACCGGCGGCGACAAGGGCCCGGGTGGGTCCACCATCACCCAGCAGGTCGCCCGCAACTTCTTCCTGAGTCCGGAAAAACTCTATTCGCGCAAGCTCGCCGAGATTTTCATCGCGCTGCGAATCGAGCATCAGCTCAGCAAGGACCAGATCCTCGAGCTCTACCTCAACAAGATGTTTCTCGGCCATCGCTCGTATGGCGTGAGCGCCGCCGCCGCCTACTACTACGGCAAGACGCTGGATCAGTTGACGCCCGCCGAATGTGCGTTGATTGCATCGACATTCCAGCTTCCCTCGGTGGTCAATCCACTCAACAGTCCGACACGTGCGACGGCTCGCCGCAACTGGGTGCTGGGCGAAATGCTGAGGCATCAGTACATCACCAGGGAGGTGTACGAGCAGTCGATCGCCGAACCGAATCACGCCTTCCCGCACGAGCAGCCGATCGAGGTTGACGCGCCGTATCTGGCGGAAATGGTGCGGCGCCAGGTTCTCGATCGACTCGGCAACGATGCACTCACCGAAGGCTACGTGGTGAAGACGACCGTGCAGAGCGCGCGCCAGCAGGCAGCGGTCGATGCGGTACGCGATGGATTGTCGATCTATGACCACCGGCATGGCTGGCGCGGCCCGGAGGCGCATGAGGATCTTCCCGCCAGCGCCGGAGAGCAGGACTACGATCGCGTGCTGTCCAGTTACGCGGGCGTCTCGGGCATGCAGCCCGGTTTGGTCACGAGCAGCGACCCGAAGCAGGCCACGATCTACCTGTCCAGCCACGAAAGCGTGACGCTGGACCTTGCCGCGATGAGCTGGGCGCGTCCCCACATCAATGACGATCGCGTCGGTGCCGCGCCGACCAGTGTCAGCAGCGTGCTGCGGCGCGGTGACGTCATCCGGCTGCTGCGCAACGACAAGGGTGAGTGGCAACTGGACCAGATTCCCAAGGCGCAGGCAGCGCTTACCTCGGTCAGTCCGGAAGACGGCTCGATCCAGGCGCTGGTCGGCGGCTTCAACTTCGGGCGCAGCAAATTCAATCGCGCGGTGATGGCTGCGCGTCAGCCCGGGTCGAGCTTCAAACCATATCTCTATTCCGCCGCCTTCGATCGGGGCTTCACTCCATCCTCGATCATCAACGACGCCCCGCTCGCCCTGCCTGATCCATCGCGTCCGGGCGGTATCTGGACCCCTTCCAACGACGACAACAAATTTGCCGGTCCGATGCGCCTGCGCGAAGCGCTGGTGCAATCCAAGAACCTGGTATCCATACGGCTGCTCGATGCCGTTGGCATCCGCTACGCACGTGAATACATCACGCGATTTGGCCTTCCACTCGATTCGCTGCCGGCCAACCTGTCGATGGCGCTCGGTACCGCATCCGTGTCTCCGATGAGCATGGCTCGCGGCTACGCGGTATTTGCCAATGGCGGCTATCTGGTCACACCCTATTTCATCAGCGAGATCGACGATCGCAACGGCAACCCTGTCTATCAGGCCAACCCGGCGCGCGCCTGCCGCAATTGCCAGGAGCGCCTGCTGGATACCGGCGTGGCGGGCCCGCCGCCAGCGGACATGATCAAGACTCCCGCCAACACTGTCGTCGCGGCGACACCTGCTGCGAGCAGCAGCGTCGACGGCGTCGGCGAAGCGGTGTTGCCCGCCGATGTGCACGGTGACGGCGCACACCCGCCGGTGCTTGCGCCCCGAGTCATCGACACGCGCAATGATTTCCTGATCACCTCGCTGATGAAGGATGTGATCCTGCGCGGCACCGGCTTTGCAGCAAAGGCACTCGATCGCGCCGACCTTGCGGGCAAGACCGGTTCGACCAACGATCACCGCGACGCCTGGTTCGTCGGTTTCAACGGCGATCTGTCCACCGCGGTCTGGGTGGGCTTCGACGACTACAGTTCACTCGGTCACGGCGAATTCGGTGCCAAGGCGGCGCTGCCGATCTGGATGGACTACATGGGCACGGTGCTCAAGGGACTGCCGCTGAACAGCTTGCCGATGCCGCCCGGCATCAGTACGGTGCAGATCAATCGTGACAGCGGATTGCCGACATCACCGGATGATCCGAACAGCATGAACGAGATATTCAAGGTGGAAGACGTCGACCGCCTGCGCACCCAGGCCACCCAGCAGAAGGACCAGGACCAGCAGCACGCTTACGATATCTTCTGAACCGATGCGGCAGCCTGGCGAGGCGTCACCCCACGCCTTGTTGTCGGTCAACGAACGACGAGGATCACGTCATGTCCCGAGGCGAACACCACCGCATCCACGCGCAAGACCGATTGCAGCGCAATCGCGTGCGCATCGCCCAGGAAGCCGCACGCCTGATGAGCGAACACGGCATCCGCGATTTCCACCATGCAAAACTGAAGGCGGCCGAACGACTGGGCATCCTCGATACGCAGGCGTTGCCGCGCAATCTGGAAATCGAGCAGGCCCTGCGTGAACATCAACGCCTGTTTCTCGCCGACAGCCAGCCGGAACTGCTGCTGCAGCGACGCGAAGCGGCGGCCGAAGCGATGCGCTTTCTTGCCGCATTCGAACCGCGGCTGGTCGGTGCAGTTCTGGAAGGCACCGCCGACGCGCACTCCGCCGTCTGCCTGCACGTGTTCAGTGACGATCCCGATGCGGTCGGCCGCTACCTGCGCGAAAACGGCGTACCGATCGAGATGCAGACGCGCCGGCTGCGCAACAGCCGCGATGAACAACCGGAGTTTCCGGTGCTGCTGTTTGCCGCTGACGACTTGCCATTCGACCTCACCGTGTTGCCCCGCGACGCGTTGCGTCAGGCGCCACTGGATCGCGTCGAGGAAAAGCCGATGCGCCGTGCTTCGTTGGCACAAGTGGAAATCATGCTTGCGAAAAACGACGACGCGTTCGAGCAGCCATTGAACCGGGCCTTGCGTTGACCGACAGCGTCAGCTGATGCCTGCCTCCCGTTTCGCAGCGAAAGACGCCCGGTTTCAAATCGGACAGCTTTCGTCGCATGGTCGAAGTCATCACTTGCCGCAGCAGTTCCAGCCTCAACGGTTCTCGGCAGGTTTGTAGTCGCGCACATCGGCGCCGATGTAGATCTGGCGCGGGCGTCCGATACGCGCTCCCGGCGTTTCGTGTTGCTCGATCCAGTGGGCGATCCAGCCGGAGGTCCGCGCGATCGCGAACATCACGGTGAACATTTCGGTCGGGATGCCCAGCGCCTTGTAGATCAGGCCCGAATAGAAGTCCACGTTCGGATACAGCTTGCGCTCGACGAAATAGTCGTCTTTCAGTGCGGCTTCTTCGAGCTTGAGCGCCACGTCGAGCAGCGGATCGCTGACCCCCAGCTCGTCCAGCACCTTGTGGCACATCTCGCGAATGATCTTGGCGCGGGGATCGAAATTCTTGTAGACCCGGTGACCGAAACCCATCAACCGAAAGCTGTCGTTCTTGTCTTTTGCGCGATTGACCGCCGATTCCACATTGTCCGGCGTGCCGATTTCCTTGAGCTGCTTCAGCACCGCTTCGTTGGCGCCACCATGCGCCGGACCCCACAATGCGGTGATGCCTGCAGCGACGGACGCATACGGGTTTGCCCCGGTCGAACCGACCAGCCGCACGGTGGAGGTCGACGCGTTCTGCTCGTGGTCGGCGTGCAGGATGAACAACAGGTCCAGCGCCTTGGCCGCGACCGGGTTCAACTGCAGCGGCTCGCTCGGAACTTCGAACATCATGTGCAGAAAACGCGTCACATATTCGAGGTTGTTGCGCGGATAGCGCATCGGCCAGCCAACGGTGTAACGGAAGCAGGCGGCGGCGATGGTCGGCATCTTGGCGATCAGCCGCACGGCCGCAAGCTTGCGGTCGGCCGGGTCATCGACGTCCAGATCGTCATGGTAGAAGGCCGACAGCGATGCGACTGCCGCGGCCAGCATCGCCATCGGGTGAGCATCGTGATGAAAGCCCTGGAAAAAGTTCTTCTGCGCCTCGTGCATCATCGTGTGATGCGTGATCTGGTCCTCGAAGCCTTCGAATTGCTTGCGGTCCGGCAGCTCGCCGTTGAGCAACAAGTACGACACTTCGAGAAAGCTGGACTTCTCCGCCAGCTGCTCGATCGGATAGCCGCGATACAGCAGCACGCCCTGGTCGCCGTCGATGTAAGTGATCGCGCTCTTGGTGCTGGCGGTGGTGCCGTAGCCAGGGTCGTAAGTGAAATAGCCGGTGTCCTTGTACAGCGTACCGATGTCGATGCACGCCGGCCCGAGCGTACCGCTGATCAGCGGCAACACGCTGCTGCGCTCGCTTGATTCATCCACCAGCTTGACGGTCTTGGATTCGGACACGGAAACCTCCTTACATGTGGGTAGCCGCCGACGGCTGCCGCATGACGGCGCCGTCCGGCGAGGGGATGCTTGACCATGGCATGCCGGGGAAAACATGCGAAGCGTCGGATGCTCACGGCCTCCGTCACTCACCATTATCGCACAAGGCCCAGCGAGCATTCGATCGCGCATGGACGAATCACGGGCGCAAAAAAACACGGGGCGAGATCGTGCTCGCCCCGTGCTCGATGGATCTTTGGCTTGATCTGAACGGCCATCGCACAGCGATGAGCCCGCAAGCGCCTACTCTTTCGCGGAACCCGCGTAGCGGCGACGGAACTTGTCGACGCGACCGCCGACATCCAGCGTCTTCTGCTTGCCGGTGTAGAACGGGTGCGAATGGCTCGAGATATCCACCTTGATCAGCGGGTACTCGTTGCCGTCTTCCCACTTGATGGTTTCCTTGCTGGACATGGTCGACTTGGTCAAGAACGCAAAGTCGGACGACAGGTCCTGGAACACCACCGGTTTGTTGCTCGGATGGATATCGGGCTTCATGAAAGGCTCTAAAGCTAGGGTGACAAGAGCGGTATTGTAACGAAAAAATGGCGATAGTCGCAAGCCGTCTGGGACCATTGGTCAGGCACGACCGCCGGGATCAGCTTTCGGCGCCCAGCGCGCGCCGGACCATCGCAGAAAATCGCGCGTGGTCAACCTCCAGCACGATATTCGCCTGTGCCGGCCGGTTCAGCCGACGAGCCCAGTCCACCACCGTGGCTCCGCGGGTGAGCCGACCGTCCAGCTCCACCGCAACTGCGCGTCGCTCGCTGCGCACGATGATCGATGGATCGATCGCCACGGCCATCGCCAGCGCATCGGCGGCGATCACTCCGCGTCGATCGTGACTGGCGTTGTAGCGCCGTGCCGTGGCGACGATCGCTCCGAAGAAGTCCGCACGCTTGTCGCCGGCCGCCAGCCAGGCATCGAATTCGGCATCATCGAAGGCATGTCGCAAGGTGGCTTCCCAATCGACCAGATCGAAGGCGGGAAAGGCCTCGAACACCACATGCGCCGCTTCCGGGTCGAAGCCGATGTTGAACTCGGCCGGCACCTTGCCGGTGTTGCCATGGCCGGTGACCGCACCACCCATCACCACCAGCCGCGCCACCCGCTGCGGCAACGTCGGATCGAG
>JBDTZX010000184.1:0-1849 GCA_040004895.1 Rhodanobacter sp.
GCGCGACGCGCCGGCACGAACACGGCAAGCTGGCCCAGCACCAGCATCACCAGCACGCCGACCCCCACATACAGCACCGGAATGCGCGCCATCTCGTACTGGGTCATCAGCCACATGTTGAGACCGATCGCCATGGCGATGCCCAGCACCACGCCACCGCCGGCGATCATCAGGTTCTCCAGCTGGAAGTAATGCAGGATGTCGATCTTGCGTGCACCCAGCGCACGACGCACGCCGATCTGGCGATGCCGCTGACCGACCCAGAAACTGGTCAGGCCGACGATGCCGGCCGCGGTGACACACAGCAGCACCAGCGCAACCACTGCCATCAGGATCGCCATGCCGCGGTCGGCCTCATAGGCATCGTGGCGGATGGTCGCGAACGACTTCACGCTGTCGTCGTCGAGCACGCGCAGCGGGTTCACCGCATACAGGGCAGGCGTCACTTCGCGCATCGCCGCTTCGAGTCGGCCCGGTTTGGCGCGGATCGCATAGCGCGCAAAGTTGGCGTCGAGCCGGGTCGGTGCCAGGGTCGAATTGAATGCGGTGTCGTCGCCATTGAAGAGTCCCGGCGCCTGCATCCGTTCGACCACACCGACGATGGTGACCGGCTTGCCGCTGCCGTTGAGATAGGCCGCCTTGCCCACCGCGTCGCCCTTGGGAAACAGTTTGTCGGCCAGCACCTTGGTCAGGATCACGATGTCCGGATCGCGCTGGTCGCGAAAGCCCTGGTTATGCACATCGCCTGCATTGAATGCGCGCCCGGCGATCACATGCAGACCCAGCGTGGGGAACATCTGCTCGTCGCCAAAGTAATACGTGGTGCGACCGAACGCCTTCTTCGAATCAGGCTTGATGTCGATCGCGCCATTCCATGATGAATTGAGCAGTGGCAGCGAGTTGATCGAGGCCACCGACTGGACATCCGGCAATGCGCGCAATGCGGCCAGATCCTCGCGCTGCATCGCGTCGACCTTGCTGATGCTGCCGGCGTCGTCACCGCTCGGGGCACCGACCCATTGCTGACTCACCAGGAACAGGTTGCTTTCGTCGATGCCGGTTGCCCGGCCAACCCGTTCGATGCGCTGGCCGATGATGAACACGGCATTGCAGACGATCGCCAGGGTCAGCGCGATCTGCATGGCGATCAGGGTCACGCCGGCCTTGTGCTTGCGCAGTGCCGCTACAAGAGGATGCATAGTCATGACAGTTGTCCTCAGTTCGACTTGAGCTGCCACGCGGGTTGCACGCGTGACGCACGGAAAGTGGGATACAGCCCCGCAAGCATCGTCGCCACCACGGCCACCAGCAGGGTGAGCGCGAGCAACGAAACGTCGAGGCGGGCGAGATCGGAAATGCTCTTTGGAAGCACCCACCCAACACTGGCCACGCCAGCGCCAGTCAGCAGCAAGCCGAGTACGCCTCCGGCCAGCCCGACCACACCGGCTTCGGTAAGGAACTGCGCATAGATCGCCTTGCGCGGTGCGCCCAGCGCACGACGCACGCCGATCTCGCCGCTGCGACGCAGGAACTTCGCCAGCAGCAGGCCGATCGTGTTCACCAGGCACACCAGCAGCAGTCCGAGCGCGACCAGCAGCGACACCTTGGTATCGCGGGGTACGACGTGTTCATTCTCGAGGAACGCCGGCACGTCGCGCAGGCGAATATTCGGTGCCCAGCCGAAGCGACCCGCTTTCTGCTGGTCACGTGCATAGCTGGTCAGGTAATCCTTGTACGTGGAAACGGCCGCGGCATCATCGAGCTCCACCATGAACGCAATCCACACGCACGTGGAATGCTGCATACCGACGAAGCCCGACTCCTTCGGCGTCTCATTGCAGTTGGTGTT
>JBDTZX010000323.1:0-1847 GCA_040004895.1 Rhodanobacter sp.
TGTCGGCACTGCGGGTCTTGCCGAAGGTGACATCTTCACCGGCGACGTTCTGCAGCTCGATCGCCACGTGTTCCAGCACGTGCCCCAGCCAGGTGCCCTCGCCCTCGCGCATGCGGCGGATGAAGCCGCCGGGTTCGCGATAGGAGCAACCGTGTTCGGCCAGTCCCGGCAGCGCCGCGACCAGTCCGTCGACGAAGGCCGGGCCGAGCTTGCCGGTGGGCCACTGCTCGAGTTCGCCCAGATCCAGTTCGAGGCGGATCACCGGGAAATGCGCATACAGCGACGGGCCGACGAAAACGGAGCGTTCCAGAATGCGCATGTAAAGCTCCTTGAGCCTTGGGCGAGTCGACGCTCGCGTTATGAGGTTTGTTTCGGCGTTGCCAGCGTACCCGCCGAAGCGTGGCGCGTCTGCATGTTGAAGGTTGCACCGGCGATCAACACGTGGATGGTCATGCCCAGCATGCACACGGTGTCGTGTTCGCCGGCATCGGCCATCGAGGAAAACTGCAGGTTGCCCGCATCGAGCACGGTGACCGAACCGCTGCCTTCGACCTCGACGGTATTGTCCGGGCGGATGAAGGCGGCGGTGTCCTCGTCCAGACCGATGCCGACCGCGTATGGGTTGTACGCCAGCGCGGCCATCAGCCGGCCGAGGCGGTCTCGCTGGCTGAAGTGCTGGTCGATGATGAAGCGGTTTGTCAGCCCGAGACCTGGCGCCAGCCGCACGCTGCCGGCGGTGGGCGACAGGCCTTCCTTGCCGAACGCGATCATGTGTTCGCTGAGGATGCTGGCGCCCGCGCTGGTGCCGCCGACATGCACACCGCGCGCATTGAGTGCGCGGATGCGCTGCGCCACCGGCGTACCGCCGAGCATGGTCGACAGCCGCAGCTGGTTGCCGCCGGTGAAGAAAATGCCGGTGGCTTTGTCGAGCCGCTCCAGCCGGTTTTTCTCGACCGCGTCGCGGCGCATGTCGAAGTCGAGCACGCCGACCTTGCCCGCGCCCAGTCCACTGAACAGCGTTTCATAGCGCGAGCCGGTGTCGGCCAGCTGGCTCGCGGTGGGAATCACCACGATGTTGGCGTCCTTGCCGCCGCACAGTTGCACGAACCGTTCGAGGATGCGCGGATCGTTCTCTTTTTCCTCGGCGCCGCCGATCGGTACGATCCAGCCGCGCTGTTCCCCTTCCACCACCCTGCTGGGACTCATCTGGTTCTCATCGTTGTGCGTTGTCATGGAAGTTCTCTGAGTCGGTGGTTGGAGCGTGGACAAGCCAACCAGCGTGCCGCATCGAACGTCTAGGTAATGTGCTCAAAGCTGCCGTAGCGAAGAATCGCGCCATCGCGAACGTGCACGACGCCACGCGCGATCACGTGCTGCGCGCGTCCGGCCTCATCCAGCACCAGCAGATCCGCGTCGGCGCCGGCGGCGATGCGGCCCTTCGCTGCCAACCGCAACAGACGCGCAGGATTGCGGGTGAATGCCGGTAGCGCCCGTTCCAGCGGCACACCGCGCGCCAGCACCTGGTTGAGGGTTTCCAGCAACGCGCCGGATTCCCCCACGCCCATGCGGCAGACATGGCCTTCGCCATCGAACACCGGCAGGCAGCCGCCGGCGTCGGAGCTGATCGTGATGCGTTCGGCCGGTGCTGCGCTGTCGAGGTAGCGCAGCAATGCATCGGCCGCACTCCAGGCGTCCTCGCCCTCTTCCACCGGGAACGCGGTGAGGTCGATCGTGCAGCCGCGCATCGCCAGTTCCAGCGCCTCGTCGAACAGCGCCTTGCGCCGGTTCACGTGAGTGGGATGGAACACGCGCGGCGGCAGTTCGCTTTCGTCCAGCGCGCGGCGCAC
>JBDTZX010000528.1:0-1847 GCA_040004895.1 Rhodanobacter sp.
CCAGTCCGATCGAGGCGGGCATGCGCTGCGGCGAATGCGGCACTCGCGGCGGCAGGTAAAACATTTCGCCGGCGTGGATCGGGATGTCGCGCGCCTGGCCATCGTCTTGCACCTTCAGCACCATCTCGCCTTCGAGCTGGTAAAAGAATTCCGGACCTTCGTCGTAGTGGTAATCGGTGCGCGCATTCGGACCGCCGACGATCATGATGATGAAGTCGCCATCGACGATGCACTTGTTGCCGACCGGCGGTTTCAGCAGGTGACGGTGTTCGTCGATCCAGCGTTGGAGGTCGATGGGTGGCAGCAAGGCCATGATGCGGTGCTCGTGCAGAACGAGCGATCACCTTAACGCCGACCCCGCCACAAAAAAAGCCGCCCCGACGAAAGCGTCGAGGCGGCCGCTGATGCATGACTGCAGTAAATTACGGCATCAGCACCTTGTCGATCACGAAGATCACACCGTTGGACTGGTTGACGTCGGCGATGGTGATGTTGGCGACATTGCCCTTGTCGTCGGTCACCGTCCATGCGCTGCCGCTCTTGGCGACGGTGATCGAATCACCCTCGACCGTTTTCAGGACGGCCTTTCCGCCTCCAGCCATCGCGGCCTTCTCGAGATCATGTGACGTCATCTTGCCGGCCACCACGTGGTAGGTGAGGATCTTGGTCAGCGTGGCCTTGTTCTCCGGCTTCAGCAGATTGTCGACGGTGCCGGCCGGCAGTGCAGCGAACGCCTCGTTGGTTGGTGCGAAGACGGTGAACGGCCCGGTGCCGGACAGCGTATCGACGAGACCGGCGGCTTTCACCGCAGCCACCAGGGTGGTGTGATCCTTCGATTGCGAAGCGTTTTCGACGATGTTCTTCGACGCGTACATCTTGGCGCCGCCGACCATCGGGTCCTTGTGCATCATGCCTATCGCGCCGGCCGGGCTGGCCAGCGTCACCGGGACCACCACCACCGAGGCCAGTGCGAGTGAAAGGGCAACGGTGAGGGTGCGCCTGCGCCGATTGATTTTCATGAGGTGTTCTCCAGGGTTTCCGCTTCGCGGAGTGGAAGCGTGTGGAGATACGCGGCATGCTCCACATTGGATGCAGCGCGCGATGAATCGTCATTCAGCTGGTTCAAGCGAACGTGAAGGACGCACAACCAGAAGAGCAGGTCCGGAACTGCGTGCTTCTCGAAGAGGCGCGCGAAGCGGTCAGACTTCCAGCGTCGCCAAGTCGCCTTTCTCTTCCAGCCAGGCCTTGCGATCGCCGGCACGCTTTTTCGCCAGCAGCATGTCCATCAGTCTGGAGGTGCCGTCGTCGTCGCCGATGGTCAGCTGCACCAGTCGGCGGGTATCCGGATGGATCGTCGATTCGCGCAACTGCGGTGGATTCATTTCTCCCAGGCCCTTGAACCGCGTAGTGCTGACCGCGCCCTTGATTTTCTCGCGCTCGATCCGCTGCAGCATGGCCTGCTTTTCGCTTTCATCAAGGCAATAGAAAACCTGCTTGCCGACGTCGACGCGGAACAGAGGCGGCATCGCGACGAACACATGGCCCTCGCTGACCAGGGTCGGAAAGTGTTTCAGGAACAATGCCGCCAGCAAGGTGGCGATGTGCAGGCCATCGGAGTCTGCGTCGGCAAGGATGATCACCTTGCCGTAACGCAGTCCGGACAGGTCGTTCTTGCCCGGATCGCAGCCGATCGCCACCGCGAGGTTGTGTACTTCCTCCGAGGCCAGCACCGAACCGGACTCGACTTCCCAGGTGTTGAGGATCTTGCCGCGCAGCGGCAGGATCGCCTGGAATTCCTTGTCGCGCGCCTGTTTGGCGCTGCCGCCGGCGGAGTCGCCTTCGACCAG
>JBDTZX010000105.1:0-1847 GCA_040004895.1 Rhodanobacter sp.
GCCGCCGGCTTCTGGGGTTCGAGCATCAGCGAACGCAGCTATCCCGGCGGTGCGATGGAGCTGGACCTGTATGCCAGCTATGGTCGCGCGATCAACAGCGACTGGTCATGGCGCGCCGGCATCTACGGCTACGTCTATCCTGGCGCCAACCTCGATCAGGCGGGATTGCCTTCGCGCTCGTTGAACACCGCCGAGGCCAACGTCGCGTTGACCTGGAAGCTTTTCACGCTGAAGTACAACCGCGCGCTCACCGACTACTTCGGGGTGGACACGGAGCAAGGCTACCGCGGGGATTCGAAAGGTACCGGCTACCTGCAACTGGATGCCGCGGTACCGCTGAACGGCCTGTGGAGCCTGGCCTTGCATGCGGGCCGCACGCACTACACCACGACCTTGATGGTGCCGCTGGCCGATGGTGCAAGCGATCCTGGCTACAGTGATTTCGGCGCGACGCTGAAGTATCAGGTGGCGGTGCATTGGTCGCTGAGCGCAAGCCTCACCTATGCCACCAATGCGGATTTCTACCGTCGCACAGCCAGCTTTCTCGATCCCAGCGATACCCGCAACGTCGGTGGTTCGCGCGGCTTCGTGATGCTGCAGGGAACGTTCTAGGGCGATCGATCACCGATCGCACGGCCATCGATGGCCACACGTTTCAAATTGACACGCTTCAAGAAGAACGGAACCCGCCATGAGCAAACTGCTGCGTCAATCGTTCACCCTGCTGCTGTTGATGACCATCATCACCGGCGTCCTCTATCCGCTGGCCGCCACCGGACTGGCGCAACTGATCTTTCCGCATCAGGCCAACGGAAGCCTGATCGTGAAGAACGGCAAGCCGGTCGGCTCCGAGCTGATCGGCCAGTCGTTCACCGATTCGAAATATTTCTGGGGACGTCCGTCGGCGACCAGCCCGAATCCGTACAACGCAGCCTCGTCGTCGGGCTCGAACCAGGGGCCAACCAATCCGGCACTCACCGACGCGGTGAAGCAGCGCATCGCCGCGTTGCGTGCGGCCGATCCGGGCAACACGGCGCCGGTGCCGGTGGACCTGGTGACCGCATCCGGCAGCGGGCTGGATCCGCAGATCAGTCCCGCCGCGGCGCAGTATCAGGTGGCACGCGTGGCGAGTGCGCGCGGGCTGAGCGTCTCGCAGGTGCAGGCACTGGTGAACGAATACACCGATGGGCGCCAGCTGGGTGTGCTCGGCGAGCCACGGGTCAACGTGCTGCAGCTGAACCTCGCGCTGGATGCGCCACAAGCGCACGGAAGCTGATCGCGCTACCGTAACCACCTCCAGCGGATTGACAGCGCATGACCGAACCTTCCCGCGAAGCCCGCGCCGATGCGCTGCTGCAGACCTCGCACGACGAGAACAGCCAGCGGCTGAAGGTTTTCCTCGGCGCCGCCCCCGGCGTCGGCAAGACTTACGCGATGCTGTCCGCTGCGCGCGAGTTGAAGCGGCAGGGCGTGGATGTGGTGGTCGGGCTGGTCGAAACGCACGGCCGCGCCGAGACTGCCGCGTTGCTCGAAGGGCTCGAAATACTGCCGCGCCGCACGGTGCGCTACCCAACCTCCGGCGGCGCCGATCGCGAGTTCACCGAGTTCGATCTGGATGCCGCGCTCGCGCGCAAGCCGGCGGTGCTGCTGGTCGACGAACTCGCCCACAGCAATCTTCCGGGCGGGCGCCACGAGCGACGCTGGCAGGACATCGCCGAGCTGCTCGATGCCGGCATCGAGGTGTACAGCGCGCTCAACGTGCAGCATCTGGAAAGCCTCAACGACCAGGTCCGGCGGATCACCGGCGTGGCCGTGCGCGAAACCGTGCCCGACGCCTTCCTCGACCG
>JBDTZX010000309.1:0-1844 GCA_040004895.1 Rhodanobacter sp.
ACCAGGGTCAGTATCGCGGCCAGCGTGGTCATGGTGATCGGCCGCAGTCGATCCTCGCTGGCCACGCGCAGGGCGCGCCCCGGCGCCATCGTCTTGCTGAGGGTCACGTACTCGGAAACGTAGAAGATGGCCATCTCGGTGCCGATGCCGATGATCATCGTCATGCCCATCATGGCGGTGATGTTGAGATCGACCCCGCTCAGCCACAATGCGATGAATACCGCGAGGGTCGAGAACAGCGCGCAACCCAGCACGATGAAAGCGATCCAGAGGCGTCGATACAGGAACATCAGCAGGATGAACTCGGCTACCAGCGCTGCAGCAAAAACCTTGCTCAAGCCGATGAAGGCAATCTGCTGTTGCGCATACAGGCCACCCAGCTCGTAACGCACACCGCTTGCGAGCATGCCCGGTTGCGCCAGCAATTGTTTGACGTCGGCGATGCCGGCACCGATGCCTCGACCATCGATGCGCGCGGTGACGGCGACCATCGGTTGCAGGTTTTCGCGTGAAATCTGCGGCTGACCACTGACCGGCAGCAGCGTTGCCACCCGACCCAGCGGGAACACATGTCCGTCCGGTGCCCGAACAGGCAGCCGTGACAGTTGCGGAATCCTCAGCTGCATCGCATCCGGAATCCGTACCCGCACACCCACGCTCTTGCTGAGTTGCGGCAACTGCGTGGCCACAGTGCCGGACAGCGCCTGATCCACCGCCTGGGTGATCGCATCGACGGTCATGCCCTCGAACGCCGCCTTGTCCGCATCGATCCGGATGTTCAGCGCATCGCCGGCCAGTTGCACGCCGCTCTTGATGTCAACGACACCATCGATCTTCGCGATGGCTCCGGCAACCTTTTCGGCCTGGGTATCGAGCTGGCTTGGATCCTGGGCGTAGAGCTTGATTTCGATCGGTTGGGGTACGGCGGTGAGATCGCCGATCAGGTCCTCCATCAGCTGCGCCAGCTCGATATCCACGCCAGGCACCTGTGCGGCGATCCGGTCACGCACGGCAGTCATCACCTCGTCGGTGGAGCGTGCGTGACCGGGTTTGAGCTTGACGAAGAAATCGCCGTGATAAGACTGTCCCAGATCTCCACCCAGCCCGGTGCCGAGCCGCCGCGAAAACGTCGCCACTTCCGGCGTGGCGCGCAGGATCGCGTCGATCTCGCCGACCTGCCGGGAGGTTTCCGGCAACGAGGTACCGGGCGCGGTGTAGTAGTCCATCACGAAACCGCTTTCGTCGACCGTCGGCATGAAGCCGGTGCTGACGCGCGCATACGCAAGGCCGCCCGCCAGCAGCAGCGGAAACAGCACCACGGCGAGCAGCCAGGGTCGACGTGCGAGACCGTCGTAGAACCATCCATGCGCACGGCGCAGCAGGCCCCGTGGATTCGCACCCGGGTCGTGCCAGTGGCGGAAGTCGATCAGCTGGCGCGCCAGCAACGGCACGATCAGTGCAGTCACCAGCCATGACACGGCCAGCGCACTGGCCATCGTGATCGACAGTGCCTTGGAGAACGCGCCGGTGACGCCGCCAAGAAAGCCCAGCGGGATGAACACGATCAGCGTGGCAAGGCTGGATCCGGACAGCGGTGCCATGAACTCGCGCGCGGCCGGCAGTACGGCCGGAGTGCCGGCGTGGTTCTCGGCGTTCCGAGGGGCTGCGCCAGCACGGCGTGCAATGTGTTCGATCATCACGATCACATCGTCGATCACCAGGCCCACGGCTGCGGCGATGCCACCGAGCGTCATGATGTTGAAGCCGAGTCCCAGCACGCGCAGCAGCAGCACGGTCACCGCCAGTGTGGCCGGCACCACCAGCAGCACGATCAGGGTGACGCG
>JBDTZX010000040.1:0-1836 GCA_040004895.1 Rhodanobacter sp.
TACGTCAATCGCGGCATCAGCGGACAGACCACACCGCAGATGCTGGTCCGCTTTCGCGCCGACGTGCTTGCGCTGCAGCCACGCGTGGTGGTGATCCTGGCTGGCACCAACGACATCGCCGGCAACACCGGCGCTTCGTCGCTTGAAATGATCGAGGACAATCTCGCATCGATGGCGGAGCTGGCGCGTGCGCACGGCATCAAGGTGGTGATCGCTTCGGTGATGCCGGTCAGCGACTACAACGTTCCCGACCAGACCAGCAACAGGCCGCCGCAGAAGATCATCGCATTGAATGCGTGGATCAAGTCCTACACGCGGCGCGAGCACCTGGTCTACCTGGACTACTACGACGCCCTGCTCGATCGCGACAAGGCGCTGAAGAAAGATCTGTCGTTCGACGGCCTGCATCCGAACGCTGCGGGCTATGCGGTGATGGCGCCGCTGGCACAGACGGCGATCGACAAGGCGATAACGCCGTGACAAGCAGGCCGTAAGGACCGACGCGCCCTTCGATCCGGTACGACGCGCGCGGCAAACGTGCAGCCGGCCTGAATCGACGCCAGGTCGATCGGCCTGCGACGTCAGCGTTTCATCTGCAGCAGGTCCCACAGATTGCCGTACAGATCCTGGAACACTGCCACGGTGCCGTAGACCTCGTGCCGTGGTTCCTCGTTGAACACCACGCCGCGCGCGCGCATCTGCGCATGGTCGCGATCGAAGTCATCGGTGTGCAGCAGCAGAAAGACACGACCACCGGCCTGGTTGCCGATGCGGCTGGACTGCCGCTCACCGTTCGCCTTGGCCAGCAGCAACCGCGTTTCGCTCGAACCCGGTGGCGCCAGCAGCACCCAGCGTTTGCCGCCACCCATGTCGCTATCCTCGACCAGCTCGAAGCCGAGTGCACGCACATACCATTCGATTGCTTCGTCGTAGTCGGCAACCAGCAGTGCCAGCGCGCCAAGATGCTGGTTCATTTCTTCGCAGCCTTCGACGGCGGCAGCGGACCCAGCGTCGCCTGCAGTTTCCGGGTCAGCCTGGCCCGCACCAGACTGTACGCATCGCGCACGAAGGCCTGCAACGCATCGGTGCTGAAATGTTGCGGCTGGTCGATCGACACCCAGTGCGCACGCGCAAGATAGGGCGCGGGAATGATCCCGGGCTGATCGGTCAGTTCCAGAAATCGTTCGTCCGCCACCTTGAACGACAATCGCCCGTTTTCTCCATCCGAGATCATCGCGAACATCTTGTCGCCCACGCTGAAGACCAGGTTCGACTCCCACTTGATCTCGGCAACGACGCCGGGCCATGGACGGCAGAGCACCTTGAGACCGGCGGCGGTGATGCCCCGCCCGGATGGGTTGGCCATCTCATCCACTCCCGAAAAATGGGCTGTCGCAGCGAAGCCTAGTTGCGGCCGGGAATCTTCAGCCCGCGCTGCACAGCCGGCCGGGCCAGTGCGCGTTCGAGCCAGGCGCCGACATTCCTGAAACTGTCATAGTCGACCAGATCGCGTGCCTCGTAGAAGGTGATCAGATTGTTGACCCAGCCGATGGTGGCAATGTCGGCGATGCTGTAGTCGTCGCCCATCAACCAGACGCGTCCATCAAGACGGGCATCGAGCACGTCCAACAGTCGCTTCGATTCCGTCACATAGCGTTCGAGCGGACGCTTGTCGGCAATGTCCTTGCCGGCGAACTTGTTGAAATAGCCGAGCTGGCCGAACATCGGCCCGATCGCCGCCATCTGGAAGAATACCCACTGGATGGTTTCCCAGCGCCGAGCCGCATCCGCTGAGATGAACTCGCCGGACTTGTCCGCCAGATACATCAGGATCGC
>JBDTZX010000521.1:0-1835 GCA_040004895.1 Rhodanobacter sp.
GAGGCGCAGCAGCAGGAGTGGCGCCAGCTCGGCCTCGGTGCACAGATGCTGGCCGATCTCGGCGTGCATCGCCTGCGCGTGCTCGGTACGCCGCGCAAGCTGGTGGGCCTGGCCGGTTTCGGGCTCGAAGTCGTGGAGTACGTGTGAACTGCAAGACGCTGCTGACCGGGTTTGCCACCTGCGCGCCATGCCGAAGCCCGCTGCTGACCGCATAATCAACTTTTCGTCATCGACATCGCCCATGCCATCCACCCGCATCCGACTGATCGCACCCTCCGGCTATCCGCACGATCGCGCGGCGATGATGCGTGGCGTGGCGCGGCTGCGCGACGCCGGCTGCGAAGTGGAAGGGCTTGAAACGCTCGATCGAACCGAACGGCGTTTCGCCGGCAGCGATGCCGAACGCGCAGAGGACATCAATGCGTTCGCGAGCATGCCCGAGCTGCCGGATATCGCGCTGGTGACTCGCGGTGGTTACGGCGCCACACGGTTGCTGCCGCATCTGCGCTACGACGCATTGCGCGAAAGGTTGACCGGCGCATCCACACTGCTGGTCGGCCACAGCGATTTCACCGCGCTGCAACTGGCGCTGTACGCGAAGAGCGGTCTGTGCACGTTCAGCGGACCGCTGCTGGCGGACCTGGGCGCGGAATCCTGCAGCGATTTCACCTGGCAAGGTTTCTGGGACACGCTGGCCTCGCCGGCGTCCACGGCAAGCTGGCAAAGCAGCGCCGACGTCGACGTGGCCGGCCCACTGTGGGGCGGCAACCTCGCGGTGCTGTGCAGCCTGATCGGCACGCCGTATTTTCCGTTGATCGACGACGGCATCCTGTTCGCCGAGGACATCGGCGAACCGCCGTTCCGGGTCGAGCGCCTGCTCTATCAGCTGCATCTTTCCGGCGTGCTCGGTCGTCAGCGTGCGCTGGTGCTGGGAAGCTTCAGTGGCTGCGAGCCGGGGCTGCGCGACAACGGCTACGACCTCGCGGCGACGTTTGCGCAAATTCGTTCGATCGCCGGCATACCGGTCGTCGACGGCATGCCGCATGGCCATGGCGACACACAGTTGACGCTCCCCTTCGGCGCGTCGGCGCGGCTCAGGGTCGCTGCCGGTCAGGCGCAGCTGAGTTTCAGCGACTACCCGTACCTGCATGTCCGCGCCGGCGGTGTGGAACAGGCAGGACCAGCGACAAACCCGTAAAATGGCCGGTCAGCACGGGTTCGCGCCCATCGAGGAATACACAATGAAGATCATCGAAGGCGATTTCGCCGCACCCAAGGGCCGCTTCGCCATCGTCGCCGGCCGCTTCAACGGCTTCGTCGTCGAACCGCTGGTAGCGGGTGCACGCGATGCGCTGGTCCGTCACGGCGTGAAGGACGATGCCATCGAACTGGTGCGCGTGCCGGGTGCCTGGGAAATCGCGCTGGTCGCGCACAAGCTGGCGAACTCCGGCAAGTTTGCAGCGGTGATCGCGCTCGGTGCGGTGATCCGCGGCTCCACCCCGCATTTCGATTTCGTTGCCGGCGAATGCGCCAAGGGTCTGGCGAGGGCGGCGCTGGATTCCGGCGTGCCGGTGAGCTTCGGTGTGCTGACCACCGACAGTATTGAGCAGGCGATCGAACGCGCGGGCACCAAGGCCGGCAACAAGGGCGCGGACGCCGCCATCGCCGCGCTCGAGATGGTCAACCTGTACGGGAAACTGTAATGGCGCACCCGCCGCAGGGTCTGGACATGGCCGCGCGTTCGCGCGCGCGTCGGCGTGCGCTGCAGGCGCTGTATGCATGGCAGATGAGCGGAAGCCACATGAACGCGGTGATCGAGCAGTTCCGCCACGAGC
>JBDTZX010000189.1:0-6067 GCA_040004895.1 Rhodanobacter sp.
GAATCGTGCTTCATCGAATCATGCTTCATGGAATCAGGCTTCATGGAATCGTGCTTCATCGATTTGTGCTTCATGGAATCGCCTTTCATCGAGCCGTGCTTCATCGAATCCTTCGACATGGCATCCTTTGACATCGAATCATGCGACATTGCTGATGTTGAACTGTGGGCCATCGCATCCTGCGCGAACGCAGTGTTGGCAGCAAAACCGCAGGTCATCGCGGCAACAAGAAGAGCGGAAAGACGCAGGTTCATCGGTAAATCCTCGAAGGAAAGTAATGGAGACCTTCGCAGCCTCCACTCTTTCATTCGTTCGCCAGCAATCACTGGTTACAGGAGCGGCCGCACCGTTCAGCTGCCTTGCCCGGCCACGATATTGACCGTGATCGCGATGATGAACACGTTGAAGAAGAACGCGATCACGCTGTGCATCAACACCACCCGACGCAGGTAACGGCTGGTGACTTGCACATCCGATACCTGGAAGCACATGCCGATCACGATCGCGAAGTAGGCAAAGTCCCAATAATCCGGATGCGGTGTTTCTGGAAAGTCCAGACCGGTGTGCTTGTCGCCGAAATCGCCATAGAACCCATGCGCGTAGTGAATCGCGAACATCGTGTTGAGGAACAGCCAGCTCAGCACCACGCTCACCGCGCCGATGATCAGTGCCAGCACGCCACCCGACTTGGCCGCATGCAGTTCGTTGCTCAGTGCGACGAGCACCACTGTCGACAACACGATACCGCTCCACAGGATGCCCCAGCGGCCGGTGTCCAAGGCCTTTGCCTGAGTCCGCATGTGAGCGGTGCTGGCCTTGTTGAACATCCGCGCGATGATGCTGAGGAACACGATCGCGGCCAGGTCGAACGCCAGCAGGATCGCCGTGGCCGGTCGAAATTTCAGCGCCAGCAGTGCAACCGCCGCCATCAGGAAAATCACCAGCGAAAGCAGCGTCCGCGGTCGCGATTTCAGATAGCGGAAAGGCCGCCAGCCACGCTTGCGATGCCGCACTGCCGCGGTTGAATCATCCTGGCTCACAGACAGTCCTCTTCTGAATGTCACGGTCATCGAGACCCGAGACGCGTGTGCCATTCAGCACGATGGATCAGCGCACTCTTCGGGCATGGCAGCGCAGCCGCTGACCCGCCCATGATAGCGAACAGATTCAGCCGCGCAGGTCATCGTATTCCGGATGGCGGCGCATCCATGCGACCGCATACGAGCAGGCCGGTACCACCTTCCAGCCTTCACTACGGGCGGCCTCCAGCGCAGCCTGTACCAGAGCTGCCGCGATGCCGCGCCCACCGACCGCATCCGGCACGCCGGTATGGGTGATCGTCATCACCCCGTTTGCAAGGGAGTAGTCAAGCTCGCAATGCGAGCCATCCACGGTCGTTTCAAAGCGACCTGCGGCAGGGTCATGCTGAATATCGGGCGACATGGAATCTCCAGTCCGGTGGCAAGTACCAAGCATACGGCCTGGCACGGATAGCCGCAGGTGAAGTCGAAGCACCGATCCATTCGCGCCACCTGCATGCATTGCGCTGCATACTGCTCCTTGGTCCACGTCAGTCAACCGGAGAATCGCATGAAGAAATCCGCATCCGCCCACTGGTCCGGCGGCATCAAGGACGGTCAGGGCAGCATTTCGACCGATACCGGCGTGCTGCGCGATGCGCCTTACGGTTTCAAGTCCCGATTCGAGGACGGCCCTGGCACCAATCCGGAAGAACTGATTGCAGCGGCCCATGCCGCCTGCTATTCGATGGCACTTTCGCTAGGGCTCGGCAACGCCGGGCTGACCGCCGACAGCATCGACACCCAGGCCCTGGTGACGCTGGACAAGGACGGCGACGGCTTCTCGATCACCGCATCGCATCTGACCTGCAAGGCCAGGGTTCCCGGTACGGATGCCGCCACGTTCGACAGGATCGCCCAGGAAACCAAGCTCGGCTGCCCGGTTTCCAAGCTGCTCAAGGCGACCATCACGCTGGATGCCACGCTCGAGGCCTGACCGATCGACCCGGCCGGCACCCGGCCGGCCGGCATTGACAGCCCCTGCGGTTCGGCTAACGTCCGCTGGACAGCTTACTCAGGGGCTCCGGTGGCAACACTCATTCCGACGCGCAACGCCTGCCTGCCGCACATGACGAGCGGCGAGAAACGCTTTTCCGAACGACTCGAGCAGAAGCTCGAGGACGATTACCTGCTGTGGTACGACGTGCCGATCGGACTGAAGCAGCGTCGTCCGGATTTCGTGGTGTTCCATCCGCGCCGGGGCATGCTGGTACTGGAAGTGAAGGACTGGAAGGCCGACACCATCCGCCACGCCGACAGCACCCAGATCACCCTGGTCACCGATCGCGGTCTGGTCAAGGAAAGCAATCCGCTGCTGCAGGCGCGCGCCTATGCGCTGGAAATCGGCGTGGTGCTGGAGCGCGATCCCGCGTTGCGCCATCCGCCGGGCGATCGGCACGCCGGCAAACTGATGATGCCCTGGGCATACGGAGTGGTGCTGGCCAACATCAGCCGCCAGCAGTTCGTCGATGGCGGACTTGGCGCGGTGATACCCGATCACCTGGCACTGTGCCGCGACGAGATCTACGAGAGCGTCGACCCTGAAGCGCTGCAGGAACGATTGTGGGCGATGTTCCCGCAGGTTTTCCCCACTGCGCTGACGCTGCCGCAGATCGACCGCGTACGCTGGCATTTGTTTCCGGAGATCCGCGTGGCTTTTGGCGAAGGCCAGTTCGGCCTGTTCGACAGCAGCGAAGGCAGCGCCACGCGACCGATCGAGATTCCCGACCTGGTCAAGGTGATGGACTCGCAGCAGGAACAACTGGCGCGCTCTCTCGGCGGCGAGCATCGGGTCATCCATGGCGTCGCCGGCTCGGGCAAGACGATGATCCTGGGCTTCCGCGCGATCCAGCTGGCGCGTGAACTGGGCAAGCCGATCCTGGTGCTCTGCTACAACAAGACGCTGGCCGCGCGGCTGGACCAACTGATCGGCGAACGCGGGCTGAGCGACAGGGTGCAGGTCTACAACTTCCACAAGTGGTGCCGCAAGATGCTCACCGCCTACCACGTGGAACTTCCCGTACGCGGCAGCCAGGATTTCTTCGGGCAGATGGTGCAGCGGGTGATCGACGGCGTCGACGGCGGCCAGATTCCGCGCTTCCAGTACGGCGCCGTGCTGATCGACGAAGGTCACGATTTCGAACCGGACTGGTACAAGCTGATCGTGCAGATGGTCGACCCGAGCACCAACTCGCTGCTGGTGCTGTACGACGACGCACAGAACATCAATGGGCGCACCGATCGGCGCAAGTTCACCTGGAAAAGCCTCGGCGTGCAGGCGCAGGGACGTACCACCATCCTCAAGCTCAACTATCGCAATACGCTGGAGATCCTCTCCGTCGCGCGCAGCTTCGCCAGCGAACTGCTGCATGCCGATGCCGGCGAGGACGACGGCGTGCCGCTGATCGCACCCGAAAGTGCGGGCCGTCGCGGCGCCGTCCCCGAACTGGTCCGCACCGATACGGCCGGTGCCCAACTCGATCTGCTGATCGCCCGGCTGCGCGACGAGCACGCCCACGGTCGGCCCTATTCCGACATGGCGGTCCTGTTTCGAAACCTGTGGGAAGGCGAGAAGCTGCACCAGGCATTGCAGCGCACCGGGATTCCCAGCCGACTCGCCGATGACAAGGGCAAGCAGACGCTGTTCGTGGTCGAGGATGCCGTCAAGTTGATCACCATGCATTCCAGCAAGGGTCTGGAGTTTCCATTCGTGATCATCCCCGGTCTGGGTTCGCTACCCAAGCCCGGCCAGACCGAAGTGGACGAAGCACGCCTGCTGTACGTGGCGATGACCCGCGCCACCGAACACCTGCTGCTGATCCACCACGACGACTCGGTATTCAGCAAGCGAATCCGCGACTCGATCAACGAGGTGCAAGAGCAGCTTCGGGACCAGCCCTGATCGCATCAGGTCAGGCTGTTCACCCCTTGATACCGTGCATGTAACTTCCGATCAGGGGCGTACGAAACATGATGGTCCCTTCGATACATCACTGGAGTTCACGATGTCTGCCTTTGATCTCACCCCGCCTACGGATGCGCAACGCGAACAGCTCACCGCCGGTCTTGATCGCGACGAAAAGCGCGTGCTGCTCGAACACGGTACCGAAGCGGCGTTCTGCGGCGTGTTTCTCGACAACCACAAGGACGGTGTCTATGGTTGCCGCTACTGCGGATTGCCGTTGTTCCGTTCCAGCGCGAAGTTCGACTCCGGTACCGGCTGGCCGAGTTTCTTCCAGCCCTTCGATCCCGCGCATATCAGGCTGATCCGCGACAGCAGCCACGGCATGATCCGCGTCGAGGAGGTCTGCGCCCGTTGTGGCAGTCATCTCGGCCACGTGTTTCCCGACGGTCCGCCGCCGACCGGCGAGCGGCACTGCCTGAACTCCGTTTCACTGGGCTTCACTGAAAACGGCGATGCGCTGCCGGACGTGCTGGGACGCGGTACGCCGGAGGGTCAACCGGATGCGCTTGGCCAAGATCACCGGTAGGCAGACTGCAATTCCGTCTGCTGCCGGATTGCCGCAGGGTCGCCAGGACAACCCGATCGGCGTCGGCCAGTTGCATAGACCGGTGCACTCATCGATACCAGATACCTGATCGAGAATGCCGCCAGCGACCGGCTCAGCGCGGCATGACCGGCAGGTATTGCCGGTTCTGGCCACGGCGCGCGCCGCGGACATCCACGTTTGCGCAAAGACCACCGCCGCCGCACAAGGTGACATCGGCGCTGTTGTAGGCTTTCAGCAGCTCGGCGGAAAGCTGGTTGTCGCGGATCACCCGGGTGTAGTGGATCGACAGCCACGCACCACCGGCCAGCAGCAACCCCAGCGACAGCAAGACGGCGCCCATGGTTTTCCAGATCAACTGACGATGCAGTCGTTGCAGCTGACCGATCTGGCTGACCAGTGACTGCGAAGCGTTCTCGACATCATGGCCGGCTGTGTCCAGTCGCTGGCGGTAGTCGCCGATGGATTGTCCTAGGCCATTGCGGATCACCGACGCCATCTCTGAAGGCAGCGTCTGCAACATCGCGTCGGAGGACGTTCTGAGCACCACCGGCAGTTGTTGGGCCAGCCTTTGCAAGGTGTCACCCAAGGCTTGCAGGCGAGCGTCGATGGCGGCGCCTCGACGCTCGTATTGCGCCATCAGGGTTGCGGTCTTGTCGATCAATACGGTCAGTTCGTCCTGTTGCACGGTGTTGCTCCTTGATGGCCGGTTGATCGTATTCAACGCTGCATGACTGGCCCTTGGGCGGGCTGCTGCAGCAGAGGCGCAGGCATCATCGGCTGCGCCACTTGCTGCTCCAGCCAGTTGGCCTGCGTGGAGGCACGTTCAAGCATGTTGCGCCCAGCCTCGCCATAGGCCAGCGACTGGTTCTCGCGACCGAATGTCGCCCAGTCATTCGCCTGCCCCGCCGCCAGCAGGCGATCGAGTCGCGCCGACAAATCGCTCGTCGGCGCTTCTCTTGTCGATTCGGGTGTCACCGTTTGCGTACTCGACTTGACGATCTGTCGTTCGAATTGCTGGCTCAGCAACTCGTTGCGTGGCTCGGCGTTGTACGGATCGCTCACCTGCCCGGCGTCGCTTTTCGGCACCAGCAAGTCGACGTACCCATCCGTGCTGAGTCGATCGATCTTGTGGCCAAGCCGATAGATCAGCATGCCGTCTTCGGAATGATGCACCACATTCAAACGCGGATCGTCGGGCACGACCTGCAGTTCGAGGAACGGCTTGTCGCTCAGGGCATTGAGATACTCGGTCATCAGATTGTCGCTGCGGATGGCCAGGCCGTCACGGTGGTAACTGCCGCCCACATCCGAATGGACGCCTGCCACGGTCACACCGAGAAACCTGCCATCCGGCGTCATGCCAGGATCGATGATGTGATCAGATTTGAATAACCCACGCCGCTCATCTGCGGACATGATTTCGAATCCGGATATCACGGAGGGTGGAAGGCGGCGATCATGATCTCGCACGGCCTC
>JBDTZX010000151.1:0-6046 GCA_040004895.1 Rhodanobacter sp.
CGGCGCGCAGCCCTGCTTCTGCACGGTGTAACTGACGCTGGCGATGCGCCAGCCGTCGGCGCTGCGGACCATGCTGAAGCTGTCGATGCCGCAGTGCGAGAACTTGTCGTCCAGATGAAAGTCGTACGCTGCCCACACCTGCGCGATGTTTCCCTGCACGGTCACCTGCGGCTTCCAGATGCGTTCGTGGAAGACCTCCTTGTGCTTCGCGAGCGAATCCAGATAGTCGATATCGCGCTCCATCACCGACGTGCCGTCGGCATTGATCACCATGAAGCCCGCACCGGGAATGATCAACTTGCGCGAGGCAGCGACGTCGTGCCTGCCCATCGCCACGAACAGCGCGTCCACTGCATCCAGCACCTCACGCTGCGCCACGCTGTATTTTCCCCTCGCGTGCACTTTGCCCGCCTGCACGTTTTGCGTGGCGCCGTTGAAAAGCATCCCTGCGCCGATGCAGCACAGGATTTTCGTTGACCGGTTCATGACGGCTCCCTCGCTGGTTCCGTTGCTGCTCGATCTTGCTGGCGGACGACCACGCGATCGCCCCATGCGGCTCTGCGACTGAAAGATAACCGCAGTGCGTCCACCTGACATGTGCCGAAGGGAATCCGCGCGATGAGCACGCCGAACCAAAGGCGACGATGCGTTCACAACGGAGTCACGCGGTCCTGACACCGCTGCGACAAGGATGGCCTCCTGCGTCAAGACATGCTTTGAACCGGAGAAACCGATCATGAAGACCCGCTGCGTGTTCAGCACGCCAGATCTGGCCACAGCGAAGCGCGCGATGGCCGCTGCGCGCGGTGAAGGCATCCCCGATGAGGACATCTCGCTGGTGGCGCGCGAGGACATCGAGCTCGAACAGATCCCTGATCACCGGCTCACCGATCACCACGATTCGAGTCCGGGCGCTTTGCGCGGCGTGGCACTGGGCGGTGGCAGCGGTCTGTTGCTCGGACTGGTCGCGATCGCTGTTCCGCCACTGGGCCTCACCTTGGCCGGTGCTGCCGCGATGACCGTGGTCGGTGCGGCCATGGGCGCGTGGACCGGCGCGTTGGTGGGGCTGGATGTGCCCGATTCGATCAGCCGCACGTTCGAGGACGAAATTGCTGCTGGTCGGGTCCTGCTGGTGCTCGACGGTGAGCAGATCCGGCTCGATGCGGCGGCCGCCTCGGTCATCGACACGGGCGCGACCCCGCTGCCCTTCAGCACACTCACCGCACTGACCTGACGCGAGCTGTTCAGATCAGCGAAAGCAGCAACGGCACGATGATGCCGGCAGCGAACACCGTGCCGATCAGTTTCGGCCTGCGGCTGAAGCGCCAGGCCATGTAAAGGCCGGTCAGCGTGGAGAGAAACAGACTCAACGAGACCAGTGCGAAGAACAGCTTCATCGGCAACAGATTCTTCTTCGGCTTCGGCGGACCTGCCTCCATTGATGATTGCGCTGCCGGTACAGGGTGGTCGTCCGTTACTGCGCCGATCGGTGCGGACGCACCGGGCACCGGCGTCACTCTTGAATCCGTTCCCGGCGCAGCGCCTTCCGAGGGGCGAGCGCGCCGCGTCGGCATCGTGGTGGTCTGCTTCTTGTGCAGCTGAGCCGCGCTGGCCAGCCACGCCGGCGGTTTGTATTCGCTGCCGCGAGTGGCTTCGTGGAGACTGAAAGTCTGCAGGCCGCCGGTGATCGCGAAGAAAAAAAGCGCCGGTGCGGTGAAGACGCCGAGGTAGAGATGAATCGAGCGGATGGTCTTGAGGAAGCGGTGCGAGAATGACATGGGCGGTTTTGCTGGAGATATCCTGCGACTTTAGCCGGTCTGACGAGAAACGCCAATGATAACCAATCTCATCCATGGCGTTCCTGGCGCAACACAACGATGGCATTGGCTTGATTGAATTGCGTCCAACTGGTACTCGCCGACATCGTCGCGGCCTCTCACCATGGTCCAGACTGCATGAAGGCCGCAACGGTCACCGGCCAGGGAGCCATCGATGCCTGCCACAACCAACCTATCGCGTATCGGAGGCCATGTCCGCGCAGCCATCGTGCGGGGTGGCATCGTGGCCGGAACGGTCGATGTCGCTGCGGCGGTGACCATCTTTCATGTCGGGCCATTGAAGGTCTTGCAATCAATTGCTGGCGGACTGCTCGGCAAATCCGCCTATCAGGGTGGCGTGCCGGTTGCGCTGTTGGGGCTGCTGCTGCAGTGGGCGATGGGAATGATCATTGCGGCGATCTTCGTGCTCGCCGCCCGACGCCTGCCCACGCTGATTCGTCACTGGGCTTTCTGGGGTGCGACTTACGGCTTGATGATCTTTGTGGTGATGAATTATCTGGTGGTTCCACTCTCCGCTGCGGGCAACGGATTGCTGCCGCACTTTTCAGCGGAGATGCTGATCGCCAATCTGCTCGCCATGATCGTGTACGGGTGCATCGTTGCCTGGTTTGCACGGCGCCATGCGCCCATCGATAAGGCAGTCATCGGCTCCCTGGCCAATCCGATCAAGGCGTAAGTCAACCTGGTCAGGCCTGCTCCTACCCGGCAACCACCACGCGGTCGCGCCCCCCCTGCTTGGCGGCGTACAGCGCCTGATCGGCGCGGAGAATCAGCTCGTGCATGCTGGCGGACTCATTGCCGATCCAGGCCAGGCCCACGCTGAGCGTGACGTGGAACGTTGCATCGCCCCACGCGTGTTGCGCACTGCCCGCCTCCTCGCGCAGGTCTTCAAGCCGGCGCGTGGCGTTGGTTTCGTCGATGTTCTCCATCATCATCAGCAGCTCCTCGCCACCGTAGCGGCCGAGCATGTCGGTGCTGCGCAGGTGGGTCGCCAGCCGCAGCGCCACGCTGCGCAGCACGGCATCGCCCGCCTGATGGCCGTAAGTGTCGTTGACGCGCTTGAAGTGGTCCAGATCGACCAGCGCCAACGCGAATCCCTTGCGCCGATGCGCGTCGCTGCCCAGCACCGCTTCGAGCTTGCCGAGAATCGCGCGGCGATTCAGCAATCCGGTCAGTTCGTCGAAGGTGGCCTGCACGTAAAGTTCGGCACGTGCTCCTTCGAGCTCGCTCTTCTCGCGCTGCAGTTCGGCGGTGCGCTGCTGCACCGTCGCGTCCAGTCGGCGGTTCTGCGCCATCAGGGTACTCACACGCCAGCGCCAGGCCAGCATCAGCAACGCACCCACGATCAGCAGCAGGCCGAGCAGCGTCCACCAGCGCCACCACCACGGTGGCGGCACAGTGAAATCGAACGTGGCGCTGGGCGAAAAGGTGCGCTGGTCGTCGTCGATCGCCTGGATCTCGAAACGGTAGTCGCCGGTCGGCAGGGCCGCGACGTTGACGTCGTTGACAGCAGTATCGACCCAGCCGGCTTCGGTGCCGATCAGCCGGTAGCGGTAGTGCGGCATGCCGCCGCCGGCCAGGCCCATCCGTGCAAAGCGGAACTTCAACGGCGCGCGCTGCGTGTCCATCGCGACAGTCGCGCCGTTGGGCAGCTGCCTGTCACCCAGCGTCACGCCGGTGATCAGCACCTTGTGCACATGCGATCGGAAGATCGCTTCCGGATGCAGGATGTGACTGGCACCGATTGCCGTGCCGATCCAGATCGAACCGTCGCCGTCCTCGAAAAAAGCGTTCTCGCCGGTCTCGTCCCACAACAGCCCGCTGTCCTGCGAAAGGTGCACCCAGCGGTTGCCGTCATAGACATCCACGCCGGCACCGCCGCCGACCCATAGCCAGCCGCGACGATCGTGCCGGACGAAATACGCCAGCGTGTTGTCGAGCCAGCGATCGGTCATTCGGGTGACCGCCAGCATGTCGCCCTGCACCCGCGCGCGAAACAGCCCCGGTTCGTTGGCACCCAGCCACAGCTCGCCACTCTTGTCGGTCGCCACCGCGATGAAACCGCCGGGCACGGTTGCGCCATAGGTTCGCAGCAACATGCCCTTGCCGTCGGTGTAACGCAGCAGCCCGGCATTGCAGGCAAACCACAGCGTGCCATCACTGCCCTCGGCGATGTCCGAACATGGCGTCTTCGGCAACTCCGTGGCTGGGAAGGTGTGCGGTTTTCCACCGGCATGCTCGATCACGTACACACCCTTCACCGTGGCGATCCAGAGACGGCCACGGCGATCGAAATGGATCGCCTTGATGAACGTCGGCAACCGGGTGACCTGATGCAGGCGGCCGCTGCGCGGCTCACCGCGCAACAGGCGGCCGTCGTAGTCGCCGATCCAGATCGCGCCATCGGGCGCCTTCTGCATGCTGAGATTCTGCCGCGGCGGTGCGCCCGCCATGACCGGCCACGGACGCAGGTGCGTGGCGCCGGGGTCGAGCAGGTTGCCGCCCAGTTCATTGCCGAACCAGACGCGGTCTTGGTTGTCGCGCAAGATGGCCCAGTTCGGAATGGTGTCCATGCCCTGCGCCCGGCTCCAGCCCTCCATCACCCCGTAGCCGCTCCACCGGTAGACGCCGCGGCCGTAGGTGCCGAGCCAGAGGTCGCCGTCGCGGTCGAACAGCAACGCGGTGATACCGACATCCGGCAGACCGTTGTCCGGCGTGTAGATCGTCCACCGATTGTGATACCAGCTGGCCAGGCCGTTGTTGGTGCGGGTGAGGATGCGCCCATCGACGTCTTCGGCAACGCCCATGTCGTCGGTGAGCACGTCCATCTGCGCACCGGAAATGTCGCGACTTTCGAAATGCGCTGCACCGGCCGGACGGGCGCGGATGAAATGGGTGCCACGCAGCCACAGGGTGCCGCTGCGATCGATGTCGAAACCCGACCAAACGTCGCCTGGCACGTTTTCGGACGAAGTGTAGATGTGCAGTGTGCCGTTCCCAGACTCGCACACGCTGCGCGCGCAGCCGAGCCAGACATGGCCGTCGACCACGCGCAATGCAGTGATCTCGGCCAGTTCATGGTGAGTCCTGATCTGCGCTGCGTCGAACAGCGGCAGCAGCTTCCAGTCGCCAGCCGCGTTTTTGGAAAGTACCTGTACCTGGCTGTCCTGCACCAGCAGCACGCGACCATCTTTCAACGCGGCTATGCGACGGCCGGCATCCGAGATCAGCGCCCTGCCGGCCACGTCGACCGCGTGAAAATGCATGCCGTCGCCGACGCGCAGGCCGGATTGGGTGGCCACCCAAAGCTGACCGCTGTCGTCTTCGGTGATCGCGTTGACGAACTCGCCGGTCGCGAAGCCTTCCTCCTTTCCCAGCCGCTCGAACGACGATCCGTTGAACCGGTAGAGTCCCATCTCGGTGCCGGCCCAGATGAAGCCGCGTGACCCCTGAAACATCACGTTGACGGTCTGGCTTTCGAGACCGGACTTGCGTCCATAGGCCTGCATCGAGAATTGCTGGGCATGCGCCGTGGCCATCGAAAGCGCACAGGCACCCGACCAGAGTACAAACAACAGCAGCTTCCGCATGCGACTACCGCCCCCTGTTCCGTCCTCGACATCGGTCGGTCACGGTTCCATTCTGACACTGATCCGATGTCGATCGACCGGCGGATCATGCATCGGCCGCCAGGTACAGAATCGGCGAACACATCCGTCGAACCCGGACGATCGACGACCTCGCCGACCCGATAGCCATGCGGCACACCTCGACGAGGCGCCGGGATCGTGAATGTTGGCGCAAAAATCCCCGGTGCTGATACGCTCCGCTGGCCATGAAGGCAACGACACGATCGCTGTACGTGCCGGTCATGCAGGAAGCTGCAAACCTCCCTAAATGCCTGATGGTAACGATGCGTGGCCTTTGAGCTAGAAGAGCGGCGGATGGACGTCAGCGATATCCGGTTGGGCATGTTTGTATGCCGGCTGGATCGGCCGTGGGAAGACTCGCCGTTTCCGCTGCAGGGCATCGAACTGTCCAGCGAGGAAGACCTGCGCGCAATTCGGGAAATCTGCGAGTTTGTCTATATCGACCTGCGCCGCCAGCTGCCGAACTACCCGCGCCAGACGCTGACCCGTACCAGCCTTTCCGGGTCGCGCTTCAAGAGCGCGATCCAGTACGTCGACAAGGTGTCGATCGAGCAGGAG
>JBDTZX010000283.1:0-1823 GCA_040004895.1 Rhodanobacter sp.
ATGCCGCGGCCGGCGGTCATCCACTGCACGCTGCCCGGTGCGAGATCGCCCGTGTTGCCGTGATTGTCGTGATGGCGCATGTGCCCGGCCAGCATGTAGGTGACCGTCTCGAAACCACGATGCGGATGTTCGGGGAAACCGGCGATGTAGTCGTCCGCGCTATCCGAACGGAATTCGTCCAGCAGCAGGAACGGGTCGAGCATGTCCAGCCCGGCCTGGCCGATGATCCGCTTGAGTTTCACGCCCGCGCCATCGGCCGTATCAATGCCGCGGATTCGGCGGGTGATGTGGCGATCGCTCATGCTCTTGCTCCGACAGGAATGATGAGCGCCAAGATGGTCTCGTTCCGGCATTTATCCAAGCGCCGATGTCGAAACGGATCGTTTCCCTTGCGGTGACCCCGGCTCAATCGAGCCAGCGAAATGCACGGTTCAATTCGGCCACGGCATCTTCCAGATAACAGCGGCCGTGCGCGAGAACGACTCGCTGCGGCTGCCATGCCAGCATCCGCACCAGGCAGGCACGTGCTTCCCGCTTGTGGCCGAGATAGCTCAGGCGCATGTCGAGCGGAGCCTTTCCGTCCGGATCAATCACGCCTCCAAGTCGTGCGACCCAGCGCATCGGGGCAGACAGTTTTGCCGATTCAAAATTCTCGATCAGGTCGGCCAGGATCAATGTCGCGCTGGGACGGTGCAGAAACACGAATTCCTCGATGACGCGGCTGCCGCGAAAACGCAACTGCGCAATCGTGTCAGCCCATTCGGCCGGCGTTGCATCGCCGAGGTCAGCATCAAATTGCACCTCGATGTGCTGACTTGCGGCCCGCGCGCGGACGCCCGGCGAAGCCCACGCCAGCGCCTGCGGATAACGCCGTTTCCACGCCGCGATATGGGTGTAATGCAACAGGTTCGGTGACACCAGGTGACGTACAGTGCCGAGCGCATCCACGGACGCGAACAGGGCGTCATCAGGCGCCGTTGGCGAGTGGCACCATATTGCCCCGTCGGGCAGTCGCACCAACGTCATGCGGGTGGGAAAAGGTACCTGCATGCCCAGCGCCGCCATGTGCGCCATCGGCCCGTCGACGATCCAGATTCCCGACGCCACCGGCTTGAGCGTATGCAGTGGTGCGTAAAGACCGTCTTCCACAAGTTCGCTCAATGAACCCAGTGACCGCTGCGCTGGCGAGGCGGTGCGTTGTCGTCGTGCTTTTCCGGTCGATGCTGCAGCACCATTGCCTCCACCTCGGCTTCGGTGGCGGGTTTGGCCTGCCAGTACTGATTCACGGCACCGAGCACCGCGGGCACCTGCGAGAGGCACTCGTCGTATTCGTCGTCGCTGAGTTTCTCGAACTCGGTTTCAGCGCTGAGAATGCCCTCGTCCACCGCCAGCGCCATTACCGGGCCGAGCAGCTCCATCAGTTGCGGATCCTCGGCCAGGCGGTTTTCCCACAAGCTGGCGCGCAGATCGATGCCGCGACTGAATCCTTCGCACCAGCCTGCGGCCGACAGCATCGGACCGGTTTCCAGCTCGACCTCGCCGAGGATCGGTTCGTAGGCTTCGACGTCAAGTTCGGCGCTGATCGAGTCGTTGAGCTTGGCCAGCAGCGCCAGCACACGATTGCCTTCGTCTTCGTCGGTGAACGGTTCATGCAGCACTTCAGGCAGCCATTCGTCAGGCAGCACCAGCAGCGGACCGACCGTGAGCGCGCTGAGCAAGCCATGTACGCCATCGAGCAGCAGATCGTTCTCGCCGGTATGCGCGCGCAGGTACCGATCCAGTTCGTCCAGTTCGTTGTCGTCCAGTGAGCTGGGCCATTCGGT
>JBDTZX010000411.1:0-6034 GCA_040004895.1 Rhodanobacter sp.
CTGCACGCCGCTGCCCTGCCAGGGCTCGGCGAGCGCATCGATGCATCGCGCGAAAGCACCGGCGTCGGCGAGCAAGGGCGAGACATCGCGGAACATGACCCCTGGTCGCGGGAAGTCCGGCACCGCGCGGATCAGAGCAGCCAGCTCCGGCATCGGGGATGCTTCAGGCATGCGACAACACGGCGGGGGCGATCAGCAAGGCACGGCCATCGGCCCGTCGGGCAGCTCGTCGATGTCGCCGATCGCCGCCCTCGCCTCGTTCAATCGCGCTTCCACCGCATGCACGATGGTGCTGGCGATCGCCAGGCTCGACTCGGGCACCATCACCGAGATGTAATCCATCGCCGGCAGCTGGCCAACCGCACCGGTGAGATATTCCCCGGCGATGAATGCCGGAATTCCTTCGGCCTCCAGCGCATCCTTGACCAGATGGGCATCGAACAGGTTTTCGGCGCGGTAGATCGTATGCATGCCCCGCACGCTAGCCTGCATGCGGGTGCGGGGCAAGCGCTGAAACGGCGATCCTGCGCCACTCACGGGCGACAGGGTAAACTTGGATGTTTCCGCTGTCGCATGCGAGCCTTGCCTGATGTCGATCGAAAATCCCGCTGTCACGCCCGTCACGCCAACCACAGCCTCGCCGCAGCCCGCGGTGGGTCAGGACTTCATCCGGCAGATCGTGCGCAGCGACCTGGCCTCCGGCAAGCACGCCGCGATCCACACCCGCTTTCCGCCGGAACCGAACGGTTACCTGCACATCGGCCACGCCAAGGCGATCTGCCTGAACTTCGGCATCGCGCAGGAGTTCGGCGGCTGGTGCAACCTGCGCCTGGACGACACCAATCCCGGCAGGGAAGATCCGGAGTTCGTCGAAGGCATCAAGGATGACGTGCGCTGGCTCGGCTTCGAATGGCACACGCTGCGGCACGCCTCGGACTATTTCGAGGTGTTCTATCTTTCCGCGCTGAAGCTGATCGAGGACGGCGTGGCGTACGTCGACGACCTCGATGCCGACGCGATGCGCGCCTATCGCGGCACGTTGACCGAGGCCGGCCGCGATTCGCCGTCGAGGACGCGCAGCATCGAGGAAAACCTGGATCTGTTCCGGCGCATGCGGGCGGGCGAATTTGCCGATGGCAGCAAGACGCTGCGCGCGAAGATCGACATGAGCGCCGGCAACATCAACATGCGCGATCCGGCGATCTACCGGATCCGCAAGGTCGCCCACCAGAACACCGGCGACGCATGGCCGATCTATCCGATGTACGACTACGCGCATTGCCTTTCGGACGCACTGGAAGGCATCACGCATTCGTTGTGCACGCTGGAATTCGAGGATCATCGCCCGCTGTATGACTGGTTCGTCGATCGCGTGGATCTGGTCAACCACCCGTCGCTGTGGCGCTCGCTGCTCAACGCGAACATCCCGACCTTGCCAGCCAAGCCGCGACAGATCGAGTTTTCGCGACTCAACCTCAGCTACAGCATCACCAGCAAACGCAAGCTGGCGCAGCTGGTGAACGAGGGATACGTGGACGGCTGGGACGATCCACGGATGAACACGCTGCGCGGCCTGCGTCGTCGCGGATTCACGCCGGCTGCGCTGCGCCTGCTGATCGACCGCGTCGGCGTCAGCAAGCAGAACAGCGTGATCGACTACGCGGTGCTGGAAGGCTGCATCCGCGAGGATCTCGACGCGACGGCCGCGCGTCGCATGGCGGTGCTCGATCCACTGAGGCTGGTGATCACCAACCTGCCGGAGGGCCACGAGGAAACGCTGAGCTTCCCGAATCATCCGAAGGACGAAAGCTTCGGCACGCGGCAGGTGCCGTTTTCGCCCGAGCTGTGGATCGAGCGTGAAGATTTCGCCGAAGTGCCGCCGAAGGGATTTCATCGGCTCAAGCCCGAGGGCGAAGTGCGCCTGCGCGGCGTCGGCATCATCCGCTGCGAGCAGCTGATCAAGGACGCCGACGGCAAGCTGATCGAACTGCGCTGCACGCTGGATCCGGACAGCCGTCACGGCTTGCCCGGTGCCGACCGCAAGGTCAAGGGAACCATTCACTGGGTCAGCGCGAAACATGCGGTGGCCAGCGAGGTAAGGATCTACGACCGCCTGTTCACGGTATCCGCACCCGACAGCGAAGAAGATGGCAGGAGCTGGCTCGACCACGTCAACCCGCAGGCCAAGCGCGTGGTGCAGGCATGGCTGGAACCGGCCGCCGCACGTGCCGATCGCGAGCAGCGTTTCCAGTTCGAACGACTGGGTTATTTCGTCGCCGATCGCGTCGACCACGGCGTTGCCGCGCCGGTGTTCAATCGCACCGTGACCTTGCGCGACGTCTGGGCCAGGCAGCCCGGCTGACCCCTGGAGAAGTCCATGCTGCCGCTGCAGATCCATCTCACCCTGCCGCCGTGGATCGGCGAGGTCGCCGACGAAAGCCGGGCGTATGTCACCGACGAGGAACGCGTCGGGCTTGCCATCACGCTGTCGAAGCACAACATCGAGAGCGGGCACGGCGGCCCGTTCGGGGCGGCCGTGTTCAACGACGCCGGTCGGCTGATCTCGGTGGGCGTCAATCGCGTGGTGGCGCAGACCTGCTCGGTCGCGCACGCGGAGATGATGGCGTACATGACCGCGCAGCAGCGCCTGTCCACGTTCCGGCTCAATCAGCAAGGTGGGCGTTACACGCTCGCTTCCAGTGCACAGCCATGCTGCCAGTGCTATGGCGCCACGATCTGGGCCGGCATCGACGAGCTGCTGATCGGCGCACGTTCCGAAGATGTCGAGGAACTCACCGAGTTCGACGAAGGCCCACTGCCCACCGATTGGACCGGCGAACTGCAACGCCGCGGAATTGCCGTACGGCGCGACATCCTGCGCGATTCGGCGCGCAGCGTGCTGGCCGCCTATGGCGCCGGCGGCCATTCCTATTGAGCCGCTGGCGCGCCGCGCTGCCGCTGGTCCTGCTGCTGATCGCGGGTGCCGTGCTGGTTTTTTCCGGCGCGCTGGACCAGCTGACACCTCAACAGCTGATCGCCCACCAGGCTGAATTGCGGGCACAGATCGCCGAGCAACCGTGGCTCAGCCGCATCGCCTTCATCGGCCTGCTGACACTGACCATGGCCACCGGCATTCCCGGTTCCATCGTGATCATTCTTGCCGGCGGTTTTGCCTTCGGCGTGGCGGAAGGCACCGCGTGTTCGTCGATCGCGCTGACCCTGGGTTCGCTGATCCTCTATCTCGCCAGCCGCTACGCCTTCGGCGCCGGCAGCCGAAAGCCGCCGCCGGTGGTGGCGCGCTTGCACCACGGCTTCGAGCGGCATCCGGTGAGCTACACGATGTTCCTGCGCTTCGTGCCGATCGTGCCGTTCGGCGGGGTCACGGTGGGGCTGGCCTGGTTGCGCTGTCCGCTGTGGCTGTTCCTCTGCGCAACCTGGCTGGGTGGCACCACCACGCTGGTCTTCGAAAACTCGATCGGTGCCGGACTCGGCAACGTGATGAGCCAGAGCAGTGCGTTCGGCTTCGGCCTGCTGATGCATCGCGAAGTGCTGCTGCCGCTGGGTGCCATCGCGCTGCTGGCACTGCTGCCGTTGCTGCTCGAACGGATCACCCGCAAGCACCGGCAACGATCCGAGTGACGTCCGCCGGCCGGCCGTCAGCCATATGGCGGACGGCTGTCGAATCGACAAAGGTGCTAGCTGTCAGCCGGTGGTTTTCGCGCTAGGCTGAAACCCGCGGCAAAGCCATGCCGAAGGGGAATCGCGTTGACGCAAACCAGGGCCAGCAGTTTTCCGGTGCGTCTGTGGTGGCGTGCATCGCTGATGCAGCGGCTGGGCTTCGTCGCGCTGGCGCCCACGCTGATCACGGCAGCGCTGCTGGTGACCATGCTGACCCGCCACCAGCTGTTCACCCTGCAGACGATGGCGCGCTCGACCGCCGATGCGATCGCCACCCAGACAGCATCGATCTCCACCGAGCCGTTGCGCAATCTGCAGCGTCGCGAACTGGTGCGCATCGCGCAGTCGACCGGCGAACTGCCGCACGTGACGCACGTGCAGATCCGCGCTGCCGACGGCGAAATCCTGGCGGACTTCCACGGCCACAGCGAGAATCGTCCGGAAGACAGCCTGACCATGGTGCGCGACGTGATCGACCGCAACCAGACCTGGCAACCGCCACTCGGTTCGGTGCTGGTCGAGGTGAGCCTGGCCGACGCGATCGCGGCGCAGCGATCCAGCCTGCGCAACGCGTTCATCGCGCTGACCATCAGCCTGCTGATCGCGCTGGTGATCGGCTGGCAGGCGGCACGCTGGATCAGCGCGCCGCTGCGACGTCTGGCCCGCGCCGTGCACCAACTGGGCCGTGGCGACCGCCAGGTCGAAGTGGAGATTTCCGACCAGACCGAAATTGGCGAACTGCAGCACGGCTTCAACAGCGCTGCCGCCGCACTGTTCGACCTGCAGCGCGGCATGGAACAGGAGATCGAACAGGCCACGCTCGAACTGGCGAGCAAGAACGCCGCGCTGGAAGCGGCCAGCGTGGCCAAGGCACGTTTCCTGGCCGCCGCCTCGCACGACCTGCGCCAGCCGCTGTATGCACTGACCCTGTTCTCCTCCGCGCTGGCGGTGGAGGAACACGATCCGGTGCGGCTTGATCGCATCGCGCACATCCAGGAGTGCGTGCAGGCACTCGATCACCTGTTCAGCGAACTGCTGGATCTTTCGCGTCTGGAAACCGGCGCGATGCAGGTGGAGATCAGCGAATTTCCGCTCGACCAGGTGTTCGATGAAGTCAGCCGCAACTTCCGCATGATCGCCGAGCAGCACGATCTGCGACTGCAGGTGCGCACCACTCATCAGTGGGTGCGCAGCGATCGCAGCATGCTCGCGCGCATCCTCAACAACCTGGTCAGCAACGCCCTGCGCTACACGCACGAGGGTGGCGTGCTGGTCGGTGCCCGTCGTGGTCCGGCCGGCACCCTGCGCATTGACGTGTGGGACACCGGAGTCGGCATCGACGCCGAAAACCAGACCCGCGTCTTCGACGAGTTCTATCGGGTCGAACAGCATGCCGACATGCAGCGGGACGATGGCCAGCGTCGCGGACTCGGGCTCGGCCTGGCGACCGTGCAACGCCTGTCCGAGCTGCTGGACGTGCATATGGTGCTGAAGTCGCGGCCACATCGCGGCACCATGTTCAGTTTCCTGCTGCCGGTGATCCCGCCGCAACAGATCTTCGAGAAGCGCAGCGAGATGCCGGTGCTGGATGTGTCGGGTATGCGCGTGCTGGTGATCGACGACGAGCCGGCGATCCTGTCCGGCATCCGCTACCTGCTGAAGAGCTGGGGCTGCGACGTGGCGACCGCCGAGGATCGCGCACAGGCACTGGAAGTCGTCACCGAGTGGCCGGCACCGCCGGACATCGTGATCTCCGACCTGCGCCTGCGCGATGGCGAGAGCGGGCTGGACGTGCTGGCCGCGCTCGACCACTTCTTCAAGGACAGGACCGACCGACCCTTCCCGCGCCTGCTGATCACCGGCGAGACCCGCAGCGACCGGCTGCGCGAGATCATGGCGGCCAAGATCCCGGTGCTGTACAAGCCGGTGTCGCCCGAACAGCTGCGCGAGGCGATGATGGCCGTCTGGACGTCCGCACGCGCGATCGCCTGAACGGCCAGTGTGTATTCCGTGAGAGCAGAACTTTCAACGCGGACTGCTGTGCTCCAGCCACAACGGGCGTGCACTTTTCCGCTCATCCACGACAGCACGAAAGAATTTTCGAATTCTGTCCTGAGGAATTTCAGCTGACCTGGTAGGACTGCGTGTTGAGCTGCAGCACCGCATCGAACTGCACCTTCTCGCGTTCCGGCCCGAGGTTCATCAGCGCTTCAACCCGGAAGCGCAGCGCGCGTTCGTAGGCACGCTGGCTTTCCAGCTGCACCTTGACCCGACTCAGCCTTGGCTCGTGCAGGCCGATCGCCTGCTCCAGCACCTTGCGGATGCGATCGCGATCGCGCGGACTGAGCAGGCTGTA